>PLLC01000054.1 GCA_003141195.1 Syntrophaceae bacterium | reverse complement strand
GGCCGATTTCAGCGGAATAACCATCTGATAATAGCGTGCAGCAATTGTTTTCATCTCTACAACAATATGCGATGGAAACCAATAACCAAAAGTTTCCCCCAAATCTTCAATAATGGTATTCATTGATAATAGCTGTCCAATATTCCGATATATGACCCAGGCAAAAAGATTATGTCCATATTTTGACGATGATATTTTTTGATACGCTGGAGGGTAGAAGGTTCTATTACATTTTTTGCAGAGACACCTGGGACTCTTATATTTAATTACCCATCTCTTGATTCCATGTTTGAATATTTTCAGATCGTATACAATCCTTGAACGTTTCGTATGTTTAACCGGTGATAACTCATTGCACAATGGGCAACGCTTTGGAACGTCGAACGAAATCTCCTTGCTTGTTTTATAACCTCCTTGCTTCTTTCGATTATTTTTGGTGATCGCTTTTTTTACTTCCGAACTCGTTCTCAAAAATACCTTAGATCTCTGATAGTCGAAATATGATCGTTTATTGATTTGTTCAAGCTCAGGTAAGTAGAACTGATTGTGTTTAAATATACCGAGTGGCTTTTCTGCTTTTAGCTCATCAGTGAACTTCGCAGGGTAAGTAATATTTGCAGCGTTATCATTCGCAGAAATGCTTCGAAGACCTGCATCCACAACTCGTAATGCTACGCAATCATCATTATTGTATGCAATTAAATTTTTCTTCCATACCTCATCATGGCTTCTTTCCCATCGTTTTCTCCATAGAACGCTCGTGAGACCGGAAGCATTTGGCTCGCACCACTTAAACCCTAGAAATGATGCAATACTTTTCAGATCATTGGAATACGTCGGGAAGTAGATGTGCCCATATATTGCGGACAGCACATTGAAGGAGCGCAATCTTATCTTTTCAAGCAATTCGGTATTACCGCCATACTGCGACCCCATCTGTTTTACGAACTTAGTCTCGTAACTTCCATAATGAAACATCAGAAAATCCTGAATTGGTTCGATTATTTCAAGATATGATTTCCAGATTGATATTTCCTCGGACTTGTCATTTGCCCATAGTGAATGTGAGGTCACTTTTATTCCGTCGTCGATGAGAAGACCGATCAGATAATAGAAGTTCTCGTCTGGTATCCCTTCAACATCCAGATAAACGCGTATCGCTTCAGAGGGCAATTCTGGCTTACCCGCGATATAAATTGTTTGCGTTCGAATCGCCAGGGCATTAAGTGAATGATGATGTTTGACTATATTTTGCGTCATCAGTTTCTTGGCTCGTCTCGGCCGGAACGTAAACGAATATTGTGTAACGGTAAAAATTCCTCTTTTATTCAAGGCGTCGATTTCTTTCCCACTAAGTCCTTTGAGAGAGCTGAGATCATCTTTGTCCTTCGCTGCCGCCATACAGCCTGTTTGAAACTCGCACATTTTACAATGATCATTTAGCCGTAATGGCGGTGCCGTATGTGTTTCCAACATCTTGCCTATCTCTTTTTCTACTTTGCCTGCCACCTTGATCAGAGATGCGAGCTGCACCTTTGATGAAGAGAAATTATCTCCAAAAATGATTTTGCCGAAAGTCGGCTCTACCTTCTGTTCGTGGCTTAAGGTCAAGCCGCAGAATGCCAGCAAGAGCTTGTCCTGCCTGGTGATCTTTCGCTGGGGTAAAAAGAGAATCGGATGATAGGCTGGTTTGCGAGGGGACGATTGAAAAGCCAGTTCTATTGCATCAAGGGTAAGAGAGTTTTTGTCATTGGAAATCGAAATGGCGGTGGCAATAGAAAGGTTTTGCTTTTTAACATCTTTGAATGTACCGGTTAAAATAAATGATTTTGTATTGCGTTCAGCTCTTAAGAGATGCTCTCTTGCTCGTTGGCGATATTCTGCGTTTTTATCATCTTGATATATCTCAAAGTCGCTTTTAACACCGCTCTTCCCTGAGACCTTGAGATATGCTTTGTACTTACACCGAAGGTAATCGATGAATAACCTATCAGATATCGGGATTGGCATTGTCGTCTCCCAATTACCATTGTCCTAACCCGGCAAAGCCGGAACCAAAAATATGACTCATATTTTAAAAGTTGGATTAAAAAATAATCCCAGCAATCACTTTACAGCAAAGGATTTGCACAGGTCATGAAAAATATCTTGCCGAAAACTGGATCAACTTTACGGTTTAGCGATTAAAATCTGAGATTTGTTTGATAAAATGTCGGTTTTTTTGGGCCGAGTATATGAAAATAGCGATTGTGTATCAAAAGAAAACGACCGCAAGAGATGGAGTGATGATAACTATTGCCATTTGAAAGAAAGTATGCCAGTCAAAATTTCCGGACGCTTGACTTCAGGAAGCGATTCCATAAATTCCTTCTTCGTGAACCCACCGGCCGGGCCACCGGAACCGCACCCATCTCGAAGTCATATCGACGCGCTGATACGACATATCTATACGATATAATAATTACTATTGCGACGGCTCCCATCATTTTCAGGCTGGCTTTTTCTTGTTTTTCACAGCCCGAGGGATGGCCTCGTCCAGGGGGGCCTAATCTTGATGGAGATTCTCAAAGCTCAGTATTCCATCAATTTCCCGGTTCGGTACCGCCCGGAATGATGGGACAAGCCGCGCTATTCGAACGTCGCGCCGGTGTGGGCGGAGCGGACGAGGCCCGCGTAGCGCTTCAGGTAGCCCTTCAGTTCCTTCCGGATCGGCTTCCAGCGGGCGAGGCGCTCCTTCAGCTCCTGGTCAGAGATGAGGAGGTTCAGCCTCTTTCCGGGGATGTCGATTTCGATCCGGTCTCCTTCCTGAACAGCGGCGATGGGACCCCCCTCCGCCGCCTCCGGGGAGATGTGGCCGATCGCCGCGCCTTTGCTGCCGCCCGAGAAACGGCCGTCGGTAAGGAGCGCGACATCCCGGTCCCGGCCGATCCCGACGATGGCGGAGGTCGGCGAGAGCATCTCCCTCATGCCGGGGCCGCCCTTCGGCCCCTCGTAGCGGATGACGATGACGTCCCCCTTTTGGATCTTTCCGTCCAGGATCGCCTGCATGGCCGGCTCTTCCGAGTCGAAGACGCGGGCGGGGCCGGTGTGCCGGAGCATGGAGTCATCCACCGCGGAGCTTTTGACCACGGCGCCCTCCGGTGCGAGGTTCCCGAAGAGAACGGCGAGGCCGCCCGTGGCATGGTAGGGCTTCTCCAGGGGATGGATCACCTCGGCGTTCAGGACCTTCTTCCCCGCCAGGTTCTCGCCGACCGTTTTTCCCGTGACGGTCAGGGCGCCGGCATGGATCAGACCCCCGCGGGAGAGTTCCTGCATGAGCGCGGGGATGCCTCCGGCCTGGTGAAGATCGCTCAAGTGGTGGGGGCCGCCGGGCGACATGGAACAGAGGTGCGGGGTTTTATCGCTGTAAGCGTTGAAGGCCTCGAGTGTCAGCGGCACGCCTGCCTCCTTCGCGATGGCGGGCAGGTGGAGCGAGGTGTTCGTCGATCCGCCAAAGGCCATATCCACGGTAATGGCGTTTGCAAAGGCCTCTGCGGTCATGATGGCGGAAGGTCGCAGGTCCCGGTTCACCAGCTCCATGACCTGCATTCCCGCCTCCTTCGCCAGACGGATCCGCTCCGCCCAGACGGCCGGGACGGTCCCGTTTCCGGGAAGCGCCATTCCGAGGACCTCCGTGAGGCAGTTCATCGAGTTGGCCGTGAACATCCCCGCGCAGGAGCCGACGCCCGGACAGGCGCATCCCTCCGCATCGCGGAGCTCATCCATCGTCATCGCCCCGATCTTGGCCTTGCCCACGTATTCGAAGACGTTGATCAGGTCGATCTTCTTCCCCTGGAACTCGCCGGGCAGCATGGGGCCGCCGCTGATCACGATGGTCGGGATGTCGAGGCGCGCCGCAGCCATGAGCATCCCGGGGATGATCTTGTCGCAGTTGGGGATGAGGACGAGGCCGTCGAACGGGTAGGCCATCGCCATCGACTCGACGGAGTCGGCGATCAGTTCGCGGGAGCTCAGCGAGTACTTCATCCCCTCGTGGCCCATGACGATCCCGTCGCAGATCCCGATTGTGAAGAACTCCATCGGCGTCCCTCCGGCCATCCGGATGCCCACCTTGACCGCCTCGGAGATCTGGTGCAGATGAAGGTGGCCGGGAATGAGTTCGTTTGCGGAATTGGCGATACCGATCATCGGCTGTTCGATTTCCCGGTCCGTCAGCCCCAGCGCCTTGAACAGGGAACGGTGCGGCGCCCGCTCCAATCCCTTTTTCATCCTGTCGGAACGCATGGTTTCCCTCCTTATTGATTAAAGACCGGCCGGCCGACGGCTTTCCGCTTCGGCTTCCCCATCATCCAACGCTCGGAGAAGATGCATACAGGCGATTGATTGATCAGAACTTGTTTTACGTGAGGGAAGGATACGCCGGCGGACTCAATCGCCGAGGCCTTCGCTCAGTTTCAGTCCAAGATCGAGGGCCTGCCGGTTTATGTCGAGAAAGCTGGGGGGAATCTGCGTTTCCAGAACCTTCATGATGGACTCGGGCCGGACCAGCTTCGTCAGTCCGATTACGGCCCCGAGCATGCAGATGTTGAAAACGATTGGCCGGCCGATTTTGTCCATCACCGTCTCGTACATCGGTAGTTCCACCTGACGCGCATCCACCTTCTTCCCCAGTTTGACGTACCGGCTGTCGGTAACCAGCAGCCCGCCCGGACGGAGGAGGGAAAAATAGTTCGCATACGACTGCTGCGTCAGACACACCAGTACATTGGGCTGGAGAACCTTCGGAAAATGAATCGGGGAATCGGCGATGATGACGTCGGAGCGGGTCGCGCCGCCCCTCGCCTCCGGACCGTACGATTGGGACTGAACAGCAATGAGGTTTTCATGCAACACGGCAGCCTCGGCCAGAATGATCGCGGCCGTGATCACCCCCTGCCCGCCCGAACCGGAAAACACCATCCTGCATCGCTCCATGGTCACTTCCCCTTCATCGCCCGCTCGACGATCCTCTGATACTCGGCACAGTACTCCGGCAGCTCCTTCTTCACGAAAATCCCCCGCTCGATCAGCGAAGGATTCTCCTGTTTCGCCTTCGAACCGATCGGCGTGGTCCTGGTCTTCAGGTTCTCCATCATGTCCACTGCGCTCCCCTCCTTGTTCTTCCTTCCGAAGTACGTCGGGCAGGGCGTCATGACCTCCACCACCGAAAAACCCTTGTGCCGGATCGCTTCCTCCAGGATACCGGGCAGTTGCTGAACGTGGTACGCCGTGGCGCGCGCCACAAACGTGGCCCCCGCCGCCGTCGCCATGCTGACCACATCGAATGCCTGGTCGATATTCGTATACGGAGCCGTCGTCGCCATCGTCCCGTAGCCCGACAACGGCGAATACTGCCCCCCCGTCATCCCGTAAACCCGGTTGTTCATCACGATCGCCGTCATGTCGATGTTCCGCCGGCACGCGTGGATGAAGTGATTCCCCCCGATCGAGAGGGCGTCTCCGTCTCCCATCGGCACCAGCAGCGTCAGATCCGGACGGCTCATCTTCACACCGATTGCAAACGCCAGCGCCCGCCCGTGGATCGTGTGCAGCGTATGAAAATCCATGTATCCCGCGATCCGCGACGAACAGCCGATCCCCGACACCATGACGATGTCGTTCTTTTTCAACCCGATATTTTCGATCGCGCGCACGAGACCGTTCAGCACGATACCGTGCCCGCAACCCGGACACCAGATATGCGGGAAAAACCTCTCGCGGATATATTCCCTTGCGGGCATGTCAGACTCCTTTACCCTGGATCAGCCGCAGAATATTGCGAATATCGGCTGGTGTAATCAATACCCCGTCCACCCGGTTGGCCAGAAACACCCGTTCAGGCCTTTCCACCGACGCCTTGACCGACTGCAGAACCTGCCCCATATTCATCTCCACGACCACCACATAGCGGGCATTCCTCGTCTTCTCCCTCACCAGCGCCGAGGGAAACGGCCACAGCGTCTGCAGCTCCAGCAAACCCACGCTCTCCCCGTGCTGACGACGGTCCGTCACCAGATGCAGCGCCGAGCGCGCCGATGATCCATACGAGATCAGCAGCATCTCCGCGTCTTCGATAAAATATTCCCGATAACGCGTCATCTTTTCCACATGGTTGTCGATCTTATCCGTCAGGTGCCGCAAAAGCTCGTGAACCACTGTCGGATTCTCCGAAGGAAATCCCCACATGTCATGGAACAGGCCCGTCACATTGTACCGATGCACGCCCCCGAAATCGGACATCGGCAAACGGCCGTCTTCCCGCTGCAGGTAAGGGTGATAATCCACCCCCTCCTTGACCGAGGTCTTGAGCCGTTCCACCAGCGCAATCTCTCCCGGTTCCGGCACTTTCAGGCGCTCCCGCATGTGCGCGATCACCTCGTCAAACAGCAGGATCACCGGCGTCCGGTACGTCTCTGAAAAATTGAAGGCGTCCACCGTGATCGAAAATATATCCTGATGGTTCGACGCCGTCAGCGCAACGATCGCATGATCCCCGTGCACCCCCCACCGGGCCTGGTTCACGTCCCCCTGGCTCACCTTGGTCGGCAGACCCGTCGAGGGGCCGCCCCGCTGCACATCGACGATCACGCAGGGGATCTCCGCCATGATCGCGTACCCCAGTCCCTCCTGCATCAGCGAAAACCCCGGACCGCTCGTCGCCGTCATCACCTTGCGTCCCGTCAGCGACGCCCCGATGATCGCGCAGATCGAGGCGATCTCGTCCTCCATCTGCATAAACGTCCCACCCTTCCGGGGCAGGCGCGCCGCCATCAGTTCCGCGATCTCCGTCGAGGGCGTAATCGGATAGCCGGCAAAAAAATCCAGCCCGGCGTACAGCGCCGCCTTCACGCAGGCCTCATTCCCCTGAACAAACTTCAATTCGCCGCCCATATCAATCCTGCTCCGTCTGTACCTCGATCGCCAAATCCGGGCACCGCAGTTCGCAGAGCTTGCAGCAAACGCAATCCTGCGGTCTGACCGCCACCACCTTGTCGAACTCGTCCAGCTCCAGCACCTTCCGGGGACAAAAATGCACGCAGATCCCGCACCCCTTGCACCAGTCCCGGTTGATCAGATGACCCTTCAGTTTCAACTTTGCCATAGGCTTTCCTGTTCGCTCAAGATCCCCCAAGAGGGCGCCTTCCCGTGCTGCAACAGCTCATTTACGAAACAACCCCGTGAACATCATAGGTCGGAGGCCCATCCCCCGGCTTCCGTGATTCTGTCAGGCTTCCCCTATCCTGTCCGGTCAATACGACTGCGAAACCCGCACACGGCTGGGCTCATTATAGTGAACGCAGTCCTGTGTGTCAACAGGATTCTGGCTGGCAGGACACTATGGAAATGTCCCCCTATTTTTCCCGCCACTCCCGGTAGGCGTTCATCCGGGCGAGCGCCTTGACGGCCCGCTCCGGCGTCAGAAAGGAGACCCCCTTGTAAAAAAGGCATCTCCGGTATTTCCCGGGATGCCTTTGTATGGGTGAAATGACTGCCGCTGTGCTCGGAATCTGAGCATCTTAACCAAACACTCAGAACGGGATATCATCGTCCGCCGTCGTGGCCGGGACATCCTCTTCCGCCGCGGCGGGTTTTCCGTTCTTTCCGCTCAGGAGCTCGATCCCCCAGTCCCGGAGTGAAAAGGATGATGAAGAGGGGGGTATATGTCGCGATGCCGATTGTCTTTCCGCTAACGGGCAACGAGTTCAAAAAGAATGGCGGCATTCCTGATTCCACGTCTTCTGCGGCAACCGCATCTCGCCCGACGAGGAAACGGCTATGGAAAACCTGGCCCGCTACATCATCTACCCTGAAGGGCACAAGCAGGAAAGGATGCAGTACCTCGATCAGGAGGGGAAGGTCGTCTATACGTCCACAGACGTCAGCACAAGCAAGAGCTTCCCCGCTCTCTGCGAGTTTTTTACCGACTTGAAAACCAATTGTCATGCGGCGGCCGGATAGGTCGGCCGCCGCATTTTCCCGTCGTGCGGAATCTACATTACAGCTTGACCGTCAAGAGCCACGGCATGCCGACGGCCAGCAATATGGCCAGGTAGATGACGCCGAAAATAAAACCGAGTCTCCAGAAATCATTGCGTGGTATGAAACCGCATCCGTAGTATACCGGCGCGGGACCCGTCGCATATGGCGAGATAACACCCATCAAACCGAGCGAGTAAACGCACAGGAGCGCAAACGGCACACTCGGAATGCCCGGAATATTTACGCCGATGGCCAGAATAACCGGCAGAACTGCCGCGGTGTGCGCGCTGAGCGATGCAAAGAAATAGTGAATGAAGAAGAAAAGTGCAACCAGGAAACCCATCGCCACGAGAGGATTCAGTCCTTTGAGCGGTGTGGCGGCGAGGTCGGCAAACCACTTGACGAAACCGACCAGATTCAGGCCGTTCGCCATCGTAATCAGCGTGGCAAACCATACCAGAATGTTCCAGGCGCCCTTGTTTTCGGTGATCTCTTCCCATGTGACGATGCCGGTCACGATCATCAACGCGATGCCGACCAGGACGACCGTAGTCGCGTTGATGAAGTTGCTGCCGACGTACGGCAGCGATATCATCTGGTTCGATCCGGCGATCCAGAGAAAGATGGCGATGAGGACCAGAACGATCATCGTGATTTCCTGTTTGGTGATCGCGCCTATCTTGTCCAGTTCGCTGCTCGCCCATTCCGGGATCTCCTTGGACGATTTGATCTCCGGGGGATAGATCCAATACACCAGCAAGGGAGTGATCAGAAACAAAATGATTCCGACGGGCAAGAAACCGAGGAACCACTGGAGCCAGTTGATGTCCACTTTCGTGGTGCCCTTGGCGATGGCGAGTGCGGCGGCGTTCGGCGCAAGCGAAGTGATGAACATCGAGCTGGTAACGGCGGTTGCGGCAAATGCCGTCCACATGATGTACGATCCGATTTTGCGCGCCGTCGGGCCCGGTTCCGAACCGTACAGGCCGGGGATGTTGCGGATGACGGGAAAGATTGTGCCGGCGCTGCGCGCGGTGTTCGAGGGCGTGCCGGGTGCGAGGACAAGATCGGCAATCGCTATTGCATACCCCAAACCGAGCGTGTGGCCGCCGAGCAATTTTACCAAGCGGAGGGCGATGCGTCGCCCCAGGCCGGTCTTGTTGTACCCCATGGAGAAGACGAATGCTCCGAAGATGAGCCACACGGTGGTGTCGGAAAAACCGCTGAGCGCCCAGGCGATCGACCTGTTCATGTTGGCGTCCACCAAGCCCAGCGTTGCGGCAATCGCAATGCCGATCATGCCTATCGCGGCGGCGGGTATCGGCTCAAGAATCAAGCCTATAATGACGGCGATAAACAAGGAGAAATAATACCATGCTTGAAGCTTGAGACCTGTCGGAGGTCCCATCAACCCCCCATAAGCTGCAAGCAACAGCCACACCGCCAACGGAACAACGATTTTCCAATTGATTTTCATAATGCCCCCCTGAGTCCCATTATTTTTTTCCCCGCCGCACGGCGGGTCGAACATCGCCTCCCGCTTCAATAGAACGCCGACCGATCGGCAGGAGATGAAAATGGATGCGTCACGCCACTTTATGACAAGACAACTTCAGGTACTGTTCTACCGTTTTTCTATAACGGGATAATCTGAAAGTCAAACGATAATACAATTGCCGCAATATTCACTTTGCCAATGCAAGCGCCTTGGCGATGACTTCGTCGGCTACCTGCGAGGTCTTCGCTTTGCCGCCGAGATCGGGTGTGAGTGCCTTGCCTTCACCGGTGACCGCCTCGATCGCTTTCATGATGAGCTCGCCGGCCGGTTTTTCACCGAGAAACTCCAGCATCATGGCGCCGCACCAGATCATCCCGATCGGATTTGCAATGCCCTTGCCAAAAATGTCCGGCGCGGAACCGTGAACCGGTTCGAACATGGAGGGATAGGCGCGTTCGGGATTGATGTTGCCGCTTGCCGCGAGTCCGAGGCTACCGCAAATCGCGCCGCCAAGGTCCGTGAGAATGTCACCGAACAGGTTTGAACCGACGACGACATCGAGAGATTCGGGATGCAGAACGAAGCGGGCCGACAGCGCATCGATCAATACGCGTTCGGTTTGAACTGTGGGGAACGCCTTGCCGACTTCAGTGAAAATCTCATCCCAGAAGGTAAGCGAATGCTGCTGTGCATTCGATTTCGTCGCGTTGATCAGTTTTTTCCGCCGCTTCTGCGCAAGTTGGTATGCATAACGGATCACGCGTTCGACGCCGGTGCGTGTGAACACCGATGTCTCTATGGCAAGCTCGATCGGCAGGCCGCGGTGGGCCCGTCCGCCTGCACCGGTGTACTCGCCTTCCGTGTTTTCCCGAACGACATAGAAGTCGATGTCGCCGGGCTTCTTGCCGGCAAGCGGGCTCTGAATTCCCGGCAGCAAGTAACTCGGGCGGAGGCACACGTATTGATCGAAACCCTGGCAGATGGGCAGGCGCAGTCCGCGCAGGGAAATGTGATCGGGGACGCTGGGGAAACCGACCGCACCGAAGTAGATGACGTCGAATGGCCGGAGGATGTCCAATCCGTCCTCCGCCATCATTTTCCCGGTTTTTAAGTAGTATTCACAGCCCCAGGGAAAATATTCGTAATGCATCTTGTAGGCGCCCGTAATCTCGCCGACCCTATCCAAAACACGCACGCCTTCCGGCGTTACCTCTTGCCCAATGCCGTCGCCGGGAATTACGGCAACATGATAGTCGCGCATACGTCGCACCTCCGATGAGCGAATTATAAAGTTTCTAAATGAAAATACAATCTTTTTCTGCCGTCAACGGGCAACCCCTGCGGCGACGGCCATTCCGACCGTTTTCGTCGATGCCTTTCCTCCAAGGTCCGGCGTCCGGAGCTTCTCGTCGGCCAGAACCTGATCCACGGCAATCTCCACGGCGCGGGCGGCCTCGGGATATTCAAGATGTTCCAGCATCATGGCGCCCGAATGGAATATTGACAATACAGGATTCTGACTGGCAGGACACTATGGGGCTGTCCCCTTATTTTTCCCGCCACTCACGGTAGGCGTTCATCCGGGCGAGCGCCTTGACGGCCCTCTCCGGCGTCAGAAAGGAAACCCCCTTGTAAGCGCTCCCCTCGACATCCAGGATGGTGCGGGCGTTCTCCTCGGGAAGGAGGTTCACTCCGAGGATCGGCTTGCCGTACTTCTCCATGAGGTGGACCGTGTGGATCGTGTATCGGTTTTCGAACTCGACGAGCGCCCCCGGCACCGCATCGAGAAACTTTCGGTCCATCACCGGATCAACCTCGTGGATGGAACGGATCATCTGTTTGAGAAAGGTCAGGCGCCCGACGATTCCCAGATGGATCACCGCGTCGCACCCCTCCCACTTCACTAACTCCTCCATGACCTGCATCGGTATTTTGGGGCTGAACTCGCCGACCAAATCGATGGGGTTGGAGCGGCTCCAGTAGGGGGGGAGGATCTGATCGATCCGTGCGATGAGTTCCGGAGAGAGTTCGGGGATCGTCAGGCCGTTTTCCACGCAGAGGTCGGAGGCGACGACCCCCCAGCCGCCGCCCAGGGTCATAATGGCGACCCGGTTGCCGCGGGGGAGGGGAAGGGAGGAGAAGGCGGCCGACAGGTCGAGGAGGTCCATCGGCTGGTCCGCCACGACGATCCCCGACTGGCGGGCGGCGGCGTCAAAGACCCGCAGGTTGGAGGCGAGCGCCCCGGTATGGCTCGCGGCGGCGCGGTTCCCCGCTTGCGTGCGCCCCCCCTTGAGCATCACGACGGGCTTCTTTTTCCCCACCCGCCGGGCGGCCTCGAAAAAGCGCCGGCCGTTCTTGATGCTTTCGATATAGAGGACGACCGTCCGGGTCAGTTCATCGACCTCGAACGCCTCCATGTAATCCTCGATCGTGATCATTGCCTCGTTCCCCGAACCGCCGAAGGCGCGGATGCCGATCCCCTCGTGCTCGGCGAAGCCCAGGAGCTGCACCCCGAGGTTTCCCGACTGAGAGACGAGCGTGGTGGTCCCGGGCTTCGGGAGGACGTTCGAGCCGCAGCAGAAGAGGGCGTCGTGGGGGTTGCAGATCCCCATCGTATTGGGGCCGAGGATCAGGATGCCCGCCGCCCGCGCCTTTCGGACAAGTTCCTCCTCCAGGCGGCGCCCCTCGGCGCCCGTTTCGGCAAATCCGGAGGTGATCAGGAGCATGTTTTTGATCCCCTTCTCCTGCAACTGGGGAATCAAATCGAGGACCTTCGCCGCCGGGATGGTCACGACGGCCAGATCGACCGGCCCCGGAATTTCGCCCACCGACTTGAACGTCGGCCGGCCGGCGATTTCCGCGCCCCTGGCGTTGACGAGGTAGATCGGCCCCTTGAACCCGCCCGCGGCCACGTTGCAGAAGAGCATATAGCCCCACTTGCCGAACGTCCCGGAGGCGCCGACGAAGGCGATGGAGCGGGGGTAGAAGAGCTTCGCGATGGCGGTCGCGTCCACCGGCGGATGGGACATCTGCGCCGCGGGGCGCTCGCCCAGGATGATGAGGGCGTCCACCGCCGTCGCCTGTCCGTCCGGGCCGACCAGAAGGGGGTTGATGTCCGCCTCGGTCACGTCCGGAAGCTCCAGGCCGACCCGGGAGAGGCCCATCAGTGTTCGGATGAGCCGCTCCCGCCCCGCCGCCTGCTCGCCGCGGAACGGCCCGAGGAGCTTGCGCGAACGGATTTCGTCGATCATCTGTTCCGCTTCTTGTTCATCGACGGGCGCGATGCGGAAGGCCACGTCGTTCAGCGCCTCGGTGAAGATGCCGCCGAGGCCGAACATGACGACCGGCCCGAACTGGGCGTCGTGGAAGAGGCCGGCGACGAACTCCCGGCGGCTGGAGAGCATCGGCTGAATCAGATATCCCTCCAGATCCGCCCCCGCGGATGCGGCCACCGCCGCCGCCGCCTGCCGGACCTCTCCGTCATCCTTGAGATTCAGCCGGACGAGCCCCCGCTCCGTCTTGTGCGTCAGTTTTGTCCCGAGGCCCTTCAGAACGACAGGAAATCCGATCGCCTGCGCCTTCGCGACGGCCTCTTCCGGCGTGGCCGCGACAAACTCCGCCACAACCGGAACGCCGAACTGCCTGAGAACCTCCTTGGACTCCGCCTCGGTCAGGGCGGTCCGTCCCTCCGCCTTCGCCTTCCGGATCAGCTCCGCTGCATCCATGATCTCTCCCTCATTCCTGCCCCTTACCGGGCGGATATTTTTTGCGGGAACCCTACCACACGCCGAAAATGATTGCAATTCTCGTACAAAGTGAGGAGAGAGGGGTGAGGCGTAAGGAGGGACAGCTCCCGATTATTTTCATCCCTCCTCACCCCCTCACTTCTCCCCCGATTTCCGATACGAGAGGAGCGTCTCGTAGAAATGCGGCGTGGCCGGGCCGAGGACGAGGGGCTCCGCCTGCCGGAAGAGCTCTTCGCGGTCGTCGCTCAGTTGCATATCCATGAAGGTCTCTTTCGATTCGTGCTCGACCACCGCGGCGTAGCGGCTGCCGCCCTCGATCGGCCTGAGGAGCGTCCGGGAGACGAATCCGGGATGTTTTGCGAAAATTTCGCTGGAATGGTGGAACCACTCCCGGAAGGACTCCTCTTTCCCCGGCTTCAGCGGCGCGAAATCGATCAGGTTGACGAACGTCCCCGGCCTCCCGGCCAGGGCGGAGTCCCGGACCGGACCGGCCGCCAGCGGCGTCTTGATCACAAGAAAAACCAGGGGCTTCGCCGATTCGTTCCGGATGCCCATCGACGCACCCTCCGGGATCCGGAGGAGTTTCCCCGACCCCATCCGGACGCTCTCCTCCCCCGCGGAGAAGACCCCCTCGCCGCGGACCACCTGGAGGGTCACCGGGGCGTCGGCCGTGTGGACGGGGACCTCCTTCCCCGGCTCCAGACCGACCTGGCGGATCTTCAAATTCGGCTCCTCCACGAGCGCCGCGACGCCGCGCCCTTCATGACTGAACATCTCTCTGCTTTTCAGATCAATAACATCCACTTTTTCACCTCCAAAAGGGGGGACCGCTCCCGATTATTTTCATACGCCTGCCGAACGCAGGGAAAGTTGGGGCCCTCTGCCATCCCTGCAATCCGTTTCCTTTCCCGGAAAATAGGAACGCGCCGCGTCCTGTTTTCGCCGGCCCAGTCTGCTGAAGAAACGCCGCGTCACTGCGGGCTTTTCCCGAAGCCGCCAAATAATTACACATCCCTTTGACTTATGTCAAAGCGCTTTTTATCATGATGTGATATAAAAGAATCAAAATGGAATAAACCTAAGAGATTGAAGAATAAGGAGGTTATCATGAAAAGCACCCGAAAAATCATCCGGATCGATGAGGAAAAATGCGACGGCTGCGGGCTCTGCATCCCCTCCTGCGCGGAGGGCGCCATCCGGATCGTGGACGGCAAGGCGCGGCTCGTGGCGGAGAAGTACTGCGACGGCCTGGGCGCCTGTCTCGGCGAATGCCCGCGGGGCGCGCTTATGGTCGTCGATGCGGAGGCGGATCCGTTCGATGCGGAGGCCGTAAAGGAACTTGTCCACCCCTCCGGGAAAACAGTCGGCGACCAGTCCCTGCCCTGCGGCTGCCCGTCCACGCTCATGCAGACCTTCGCCCCGCAGACCGCCTGCGACAGGGCGAACGTCCCGGTCTCGCAGACCGTTTCCGGCGTCTCCGCCCTCACCCACTGGCCGGTCCAGATTCGCCTTGTCCCGCCCTCGGCGCCGTTTCTCCGCGGGGCCGATCTGCTCGTCGCCGCGGACTGCACCCCCGTCGCCTATCCGCGTTTCCACGACGACCTGCTCCGGGGGAAGACGGTCCTCCTGGGCTGCCCGAAGTTCGACGACGCGGAGGCCTATGTAAACAAATTCGCCGCCATTTTCGAGATGGCGGCGATCAAAAGTGTCACGGTCGTCGTCATGGAGGTCCCCTGCTGTCAGGGACTCCCCGTGATCGTCCGGAAGGGGATGGCCCTAGCGGGAAAGAAGATCCCGCTCGAGGTCATCGTCATCTCCGCCCGCGGCGAGAAAAAAGGGGGAACGGCGCCTCCCTGAAGCTTGCCCGTCTCGATGAATCGTTTCCAGGCGTGCAGGAGTTCCTTCTGGTGGAGGGGTGGACTGAATTCCGCGTTCTGGCTCGTGGATCCGGGCTCCTCCCTGCCCCGTAAGAAATGATGACCTTTAGCAGACTGTTGAAAAACGCCCGTCTGCTGCGTTTCCCTCATTCTTCGCCGTTCAACGTACCAGCAAGTACGCCTCACGGCTCAGGATTTCGGGGGCCTTGCATCCGGACCTTTTTGAACAGCCTGGATCTGCAACTTTCCAACAGGCTGTAAGGGGGGTTCAGGGCTTCTTTTCGTCGGTCTTCTTCTCGGCGGTTGGCGTGACGTCGATTTCGTTCGGCTCACGGGTGGCCTTCTTGAAGTTCTTGATGCCCCGGCCCAGCGCGCTACCGATCTCGGGGAGTTTGCCAGCGCCGAAGATGATCAGGATGATCACCAGAATGATCAGCAGTTCGGGCATGCCTATTCCAAACATATGCTTCCAGCCTCTTTCTTTCTTTTCGTGGCACTGATCTTAGACGATCGGCCATGCATTGTCAAACGGGAACTTCTTCAGCGCGATTTTCTCTCCGACCCTTTTTCCGGCAGACGCATGTGGATGATCTGACCCTGCTTTCCAATGCTTCCCAGGGGCTTCCCTTGGAAGATGAGATTGATTCCCCCCGCATTGCCGATATCGAGCTGGAAATAATCGGAGGCCAGCCTCTCGATCTTTTCGCCTGGCTTGAGGAGGGCCTGGTAGGAGGGGTTCCGGTCTTCCGTGATCCGGATCCAGGTAAGTTCGCGGGCCTCGATGACAAGATGGTACATCTTCCCAGCGGCGGCGGGCGGAAGGATGGATTTTCCCGCCGGAGCCGGGGCCGATTTGGATGCCGTGATCTGGGCGGGGGCATTCGGGACAGCCGCTGTCTGGGCAGGAACGGGTATGCCCTGTTCCGGGGAAGGGGATTCCACGACCGGGGCGGGTGAAGGCGGTTTCCCGCCCTGGTCATAGAGGAAGATGGCAGAGACCAGGATGCCGGCCGCGATCACGGCAGCGAGGCTCATAAAAAGGAAACGGTAACGCCGGCCGGTTTCCGGCCAGGGTTTTCGAACCTCTGTCTCCTCCTGCGGCGGTTTCAGATTTTCCAGATGCTTTTCATAGCGGTCGAGGATCGGTTTTTCATCGATACCGACGGCCCGGGCGTATTTCCGGATGAAATTTCGCGCATAAACGGGAGGCGGGAGGCGGTCAAAATCGCCATTTTCCACGGCCGTGAGATTGACGAGGCCGACCCGTGTCGTCTCGAAGATGGCCTGCAAGGAGAGACCGCAGGCCTCCCGTACGGCCTTCAGGTCCAAAACGGTCTCTTGCGGGGACGACGCTCTCTCCACCGTCATGTCTTTCTTCTCATCCATCGTTTTCCTACCTCGTGTAAACTACGGATACTACTAACACCCTTTCAGCGGCTGCGCAACAGAAAGATGAGGGACGTTGCGGCGCCGAGATGCGGGGCGGGACAGTTCCTGCTGGTTTTTTATCTTTTTTTATGCTGATATGACGCCCCGACTCTGTTGGGGAAGGAGGAGGACCATGCATCGATACCGGGAATTCATTGAGGCGACGGCCCGCGAGGCGGGGGCGCTCCTCCGGGAGCGGATCGACGACCTCCATACCGTCCAGTACAAAGGAGAGATCAATCTCGTCACCGAGGCGGACCGTCTCTCCGAGGCGCTGATTGTGGAACGGATCCGCAGATCCTTTCCCGATCACGGCATCCTGTCGGAAGAATCCCCGGAAACGGCAAACGGCTTCGGTTTCCGCTGGATCATCGATCCGCTCGACGGGACGACGAACTACTTCCACGGATATCCGGTCTTCTGCGTTTCCATCGCCCTTGAGACGGAAGGGATGATCCGTTTCGGCGCCGTGTACAACCCCATGCTCGATGAACTGTTCATCGCGGAGAGGAGGGCGGGCGCCTTTTTGAACGGCCGGCGTCTGACCGTATCCCGGACGGCGGAACTGTCCCGCAGTCTTCTGGCGACCGGATTTCCTTATGACCTCCGGGAGGACCGGAACAACAATATCAATTACTTCGAGGCGATGGCGTTGAACACCCAGGCGGTCCGCAGGACGGGTTCGGCCTCCCTCGACCTGGCCTATGTGGCGGCAGGCCGTTTCGACGGTTTCTGGGAGATGAAACTGATGCCCTGGGACATGGCCGCCGGCTGGCTCCTCGTTGAGGAAGCGGGGGGCGTTGTGACCGACCTGCATAGCGCTCCCTTCGATCTCCATTCTCCGCACATCCTTGCATCCAACGGCCTGATCCATGCCGAGATGTCCCGCCTGCTCGCCCGGACCGATCCCCTCTACAACCCCTGATTTTTTGATCTCGCGCCATTCGACGGGAATGCAACCCCTTTCCCTCCGTCCTTCTTGACCCGCAGGCAACTGGCCTTCGATAACGCCTTTCCGGGGCGGAGCATCGCCTATGCTGAGAGAGCTTTGAATTACTCTTAAAATTCGGCAAATCGTCATTCCTGCGAAAGCAGGAATCCAGTCCTTTCAAGACCTTCTGGATTCCCGCCTACGCGGGAATGACAAAGTGGGGGTATTCTTCAAAGCTCTCGCTGAGGATGACGTCGGCGATTATGAAAGGGCCTTCACCATCTCCGATGAGGTGGACCGGGAGCGGATCGGGGCGGTCGTGAAAAACGGGGGCCTCAAGCTGACCCTGCGCAAGGCGCCGCAGGCCGAGGTGAAGAAATCACCGTCCGGACGGAATGACCGGGCGTTTTATGCCCCCCGGAGGGATTGCCCCCGGGGGGATTTTTTTATCCTGCCGTCATCCCGACCATTACCTGTCTTGTCCGTGGGCCGTCGAATTCACAGAAGAAAAACGATTGCCATGTCCCGAGGACGAGCCGGCCGTTTTCGATGAAGACCGTCTGAGAAGCGCCGAAGAGGGAAGCCTTGATGTGGGCGGCGGCGTTTCCCTCCTCGTGTCGATAACGGTCGGAAAGCGGGATGATCCGGTCCAGTGAGGCCAGGATGTCCCGCGGAACATCCGGATCGGCATTTTCGTTGATCGTGACGGCCGCGGTCGTGTGAGGGACAAAGACAAGGCAGCTTCCGTCCTGGATCCCGCTTTCTTTTACCAGGGCTGCCACTCGGTCCGTGATATCGATCATTTCGCACCGGGCGGTCGTTCTGAGGGTGAATGACGTCATCCCTTCCTCCTTTGAAAAAAGATGAACTCGTAAAAAAAGTTCAAAATCTGGGTTGATGTCATGCTGAGCTTGTCGAAGCATGAAGTAAGTCAACTATTTATCTTCACCCTTCGACAAGCGCAGGGTGACATCTTCGACTTTTTGCGAGTCCGTTAAAAATGAAGTGGTCAACTCCTCATAGAGCCTCCGGCCGATCGTGAGGCCGCGGTCGATGAAATCCGGTCCGTATTCGCGTCCCGTCGCCGTCCGGAAACTCTCGCGGATCTTCCGGACCCCCTCGAGACCGGGGAGAAATCGGGGCAGGAGCGACCGGAGGGGGATACCGCGGGGGATGATCATCGCCCAGAGGGTTTCCGTAAAGTTGTCCGGTCCCCAGCGGAATTTGTCCGCATCATAGAGGGCGTCGGAAAGGAGCCGCTCCGTGGGGCCGGCTTCGGTCCGGAAGGGACGGAAAGCCTCATGGTTCCGGATGGCGCCGGCGATCCCTGCGCATTCATCGTCCTGAATCGGGAAGGAAGTTAGAAGTCTGGCCGCCTCGTCCGCACCCCGCTCGGCGTGGTCCTTCTCCGCCCGCCGGATGTCGTGGAGGAGGCCGGCCAGGTGGGCGAGGAGGACCAGACGCCGGACACGGGCGCCGGGAAGTCCGCCTCCTTCCTCGATGAGGATCAGGGCGCCGACATCGATGGCCACCTTCCGGACGTGGATGAGACCGTGGCCGAGGCAATCCCCCCGTTCTTCCGCGAGCCGGATGCCGGCCGCGACGAGCGGCTCGGCGGCGAACAGTTCCCGGGAGAGAGCCACTTCCCGTTCCCTCTCCAGATAGAAACGGGGCGTCCCGACCTCAGCGGCGATCTTCCGGGACAGATCCATGGCCCGACGGTATTCCGGATCCGGCAACCCTTTTACCTCCGTTCCCACAGGATGCACTTCGATGATAAACCGGATCTTTCCAGGCGATTCAGGTCTTTTCGCCACATCTCCCGCTTCCGGGGGATCTCCGGAATGATTCCCCGCTGCTTTCCCTTCTCCTTTTCCGTTTCCGATGGAACGTCTTTCCCCTTTATTCCTCCGGGATGCCGCAGAGGCGCTTCGCCGCCGCCTGTTTTTCCTTCAGGTTCACCTCGCGGGCGATCATGACCCGCTGCGCCTGCGGCGAGCCCGCCCCGTGCATCGATTCCGTCAGGTAGCCGACGGCCGCCGCCCCCAGCGTCAGGTTTTCGATCAGCCGGAGGATCCGCATCCGGTGTTCCGCCGGGACGTCGGCCCGGCCCCGGCAGTATTTCTCCAGCCAGCGGCCGGTCTCCGGGGCTTTCAGGTCCTTTTCCGAAGGCAGGGTGACGAGGAGTCCCCCGGCGATGTCCTGGGCGAGCCGGGCGATTTCGTAGGGAAAGCGGGTCACGTTCTGCTTGTGGACGTTGGCGAGGAGCGTGTCCACCATCCAGGTTCCGCTCATCTCCCGGTGACCCTCCGCGGCGCAGGCGATGCAGCCGCAGTAGAGGGTCTCGTTCAGATGGTTCATCTCGATGATCTTATCGCGGATGTGCGACGCCTTCGCGATTCCGTTGTACTCCGCCGCCGTCTGTGTCGCGCCGATCAAGACGTCCCCCACCCCAACCTTGCAGGCGTAGCTCTGCCGGTGGTAGGAGGCGAACTGCTCGACGAGGCCGCCGGCGAATTCATGTTCGCCACAGAGGAAGACCCGCTCCCACGGGACGAAGACGTCGTCGAAGACGACGAGGGCCTCGTGGCCGCCGAAGAAAAGGTTCCCCCGGTCAAACGTCCCCCCCTCGATCTTCCGGGTGTCGCAGGACTGGCGGCCGAGGATGTAGGTGATCCCCGGGGCGTCGCTGGGGAGCGCGAAGGCGACGGCGTAATCCCGGTCCGCCTCCCGCATCGCGACCGTCGGCATCACGATGATCTCGTGGGAGTTCACCGCGCCGGTTTGATGGGCCTTCGCCCCGCGGACGACGATCCCGTCCGTCCGTCTTTCCACCACGCGGAGGTAGAGGTCTGGGTCCGCCTGGGCGTGCGGCGGCAGTGAGCGGTCTCCCTTCGGGTCGGTCATCGCGCCGTCGCAGGTCAGGTCGTTCTCCTGCACGTATTCCAGGAACTTCAGAAAACGGCGGTGGTAGTCCGTTTTGCGGCGGGCGTCGAGATCGTATGTCGTGATCGACAGGGCGTTCAGGGCGTCCATCCCGACGCAGCGTTGGAAGCAGCAGCCCGTGAGCGATCCCAGGAGACGCCCCATTTTGCTCTTTTTGACCAGGTCGTCGGCGCTTTGGTGGATGTGGGTGAAACGGTTGATTCGCCGGCCGGTGAGGTGGGAGGTGGCCGTCATGATCTCCTCATGTTCCGGCCGGTGGGCGAGGTCGTAGGTCAACGCGACGGCGTTCATCGACGGCCGGATCAGCGGGTGGTCCACGACGTTTTGGACCCTCTCTCCGAAGAGATAAACCTTCAGGTCCAGTCTTCTCAGACTCTCCTCGTACCGACTTCCCGTCATCATCATGGTGAACCTCCCGTCCGGTATTTGTTTTCCGTGAGACCTTCCAACTCAGCCCTCCTGTGGTGATGGTATTATACGCCGGATCGAACCGTTTTTGCACCCGTTTTCATGTACCGCGGTTTCTGCCGCGCCGAAGAATAAAAATGGCGGAATTCCGGCCCAAAATGTGCTAACAACATCATAGCGGTTCGAATCGATAGGCTTGAGAAAAGCAGGATATCCTGGTTCGATCGACTCAGAGTTGAAGAAAGGAAATTGCAGATATGGACCAGACCACCTCATCTCTTCCGTCTGATTTCATCCGAGACATCATCGACAATGACATGAAAACCGGCAAACACCAGGGACGTGTGGCCACCCGCTTTCCGCCCGAACCGAACGGCTACCCCCACATCGGCCACGCCAAGTCCGTCTGCCTTAATTTCGGGATCGCCGCCCAGTACGGCGGCGCCTGCAACCTGCGCCTGGACGATACCGATCCCAGCGGGGAGAGCATGGAATACGTGGAGTCGATCATCCGGGACGTGAAATGGCTGGGGTTCGACTGGGGGGATCGCCTCTACTACGCCTCCGATTACTATGAAAAACTTTATCAATACGCCCTCGCGCTGATCCGGAAGGGCAAGGCCTACGTCTGCGACCTGAGCGCGGACGAGATCCGGGAGTACCGGGGCACCCTGACCCATCCGGGAAACGAAAGTCCCTACCGCAACCGTTCCATCGAAGAAAACCTGGACCTGTTCGAGCGGATGCGGTCCGGGGAGTTCGCGGATGGGACCCGTGTCCTCCGGGCCAGAATCGACATGACCTCTCCCAACGTCACGCTACGCGATCCCATCATGTACCGGATCAAGAAGGAGAGCCACTACCGGACGGGCGATGCGTGGTGTATCTACCCGATGTACGACTTCGCCCACTGCCTCTCCGACTTCATCGAGGGGATCACCCATTCGATCTGCACCCTGGAGTTCGAGAACAACCGGCCGCTGTACGACTGGTTCCTGGACCAGTTGGTCGAGGGGTCCCGTCCGCGGCAGATCGAGTTCGCCCGTCTGAACCTCAGCTACACGGTGATGAGCAAGCGCAAGCTGCTGGAGCTGGTGGAGAAGAAGGTGGTCAGCGGCTGGGACGACCCGCAGATGCCGACGCTTTCGGGGATGCGCAGAAGGGGCTTCACCCCAGAGGCGATCCGGAGGTTCTGCGAAAAGATCGGCGTCTCCAAGAACGACAGCCTGATCGACATGGCGCTCCTGGAGAACTGCGTCCGGGACGATCTGAATGAGAAGGCGCTCCGAGTCATGGCCGTTCTCCGTCCGCTCCGCGTGGTGATCGACAACTATCCGGAGGGCCGGGTCGAGGAGTTCGACTGCCCCTATCACCCCAAGAACGCCAAAATGGGTTCCCGCAAGGTGCCCTTCTCCCGGGAATTGTTCATCGAGCAGGACGACTTTATGGAGATCCCGCCGAAGAAATTCTTCCGGCTCGCCCCCGGACGGGAGGTGCGTCTGCGCTACGGATATTTCATCAAATGCGTCGGCGTCGTGAAAGATCCGGATACGGGAGAAGT
Organism: Syntrophaceae bacterium; assembly: GCA_003141195.1. Lineage (GTDB taxonomy): Bacteria > Desulfobacterota > Syntrophia > Syntrophales > UBA5619 > UBA5619. Next base: position 21,372 of record PLLC01000054.1, on the reverse strand, counting down.
CGTGGAAGTCCACTGCACCTACGATCCGGAGACGCGGAGCGGCTTTGCCCCGAACGGCAGGAAGGTCGACGCGACACTCCATTGGGTGTCGGCGGCCCATGCCGTTCCGGCCGAGGCCCGGCTCTACGACCGCCTCTTTTGCGTACGCGATGCGCTTTCGGAAGAAGGCGATTTCACGACGTATCTGAACCTGAAATCGCTGGAGATCCTGAAGTCCTGCCGCCTGGAGCCGAGCCTCGCGGACGCTGTGCCGGGAGACCGGTTCCAGTTCGAGCGTCTCGGCTATTTCTGTGTGGATTCGGGGGATTCCTCGGAGAAGGCCCCGGTCTTCAACCGGACCATGACCCTGCGGGACGCCTGGGCAAAAATCGCGGAAAAGGGGAAGTGAAATCCCCGGCCACGACGCCACAGGTCCGCAGGCTGCCATCGTTGCCGCGAAAATAAAGAACGATGCCTTTGGTATTTGGGGCCTTGAAGCGGGACCGGCGTGGCGGCGTCCTCGCCTCACGGTGGCGCGTTATTCCGAACGAGATCGCGGAGGTGGATCTTTTATTGCACAGCCCTGATATCTCCCAATTTCCATACGATGGCGATCATTGCCAGCAATGTATAAAAAACGACTTCCGGAACATGACTGAAGAACGGCTCAAAAAATCCTATCACCAGAACCGCGACAAACGCGGAAATCAAACGCCTTCCCCAATGATCATCCTTCCCCTGCCTGATCGAGATCCAGCTCATCTTAAAAGACGCAAACAATATATAAAGGAACAGGACGAGCCCGATCAGACCGGTCCGCACGGCGATGCTGAACGGCATTGAATGAGGATCCGTGTAGATATAGCCCCTGTATTTTTCGGGGATTCGTTTGTTATAGGCCTCAAGATCGATGTACTTTCCGCTGCCGTAGGTTTCCATTCCGAAGCCTATGCCCATGATGGGGTAATCCTTTATGATTTCATATGTGACATAATGTATGCCCAGTCGCAATGCGCTAATCGGGTCCTCGCTGGTAAAACGGTCCCTGATCGAGGTCATCGTCGTGAAAATCAATACGATTCCCAGGCAGGCGACCATGATTTTCTTGTTCTTGAAACACAGGATGATGACCGATAGAAACAGGGCCAATACGGCGCTGCGCGCCTGCGTCAGAATGCATATGACCAATGTGGAGAAGAGGCAGATGACGGAAGCTGCCTTCACGTGCAGTCGGTTCTCGGCAATGATGTTGTGGAGGGAAAAGATTGCGGCGGGAAGCGCAATAATGCCGACCCAGTTGACCGCCACTTCAGGGAGCCCCGTCACCAGCTTTGTAGACAGAGTGTGGCCGAGAATCCCGTAAAAGTAGACGATCTCCCCTATGGAAAACAGGGTGGCGGAGACAATGATGATCCACGAAAGATAAGAAAGGCGCTCCCTGGAATGGAAATAATTGATCAGAATGTAATAAAACACCATGTATTTCAGTAGATGCATCTGATAATCATGGATGCTGTTTCCCTTGTCGAGGGCAAAGAAAAGACCGATGAAGGCCCATAGGGCAAAAAGGAGAAAGGGGATCGTCAGCGGCGACCTGAAGGAGAAGTCGAGCTTCCTGAAGCAGGCCAGGATGAGGATCATGACGACGGAGCTGTAAAAGCAGATCTCCTTGATGGCCGTCGTGTAAGGGAAAGGGTTTAAAAAGATGAACAGTCCCATGAGTGCGGGAATGCCAAGATTCAATCCTTTGAAGATTTTTTCTCTCGTTGTCAATTCATTCAATTGCGGCATCCTATGAAAATGATCCAATTATTTTCATCTATCCATACGGTTCGAGAACGGTCCCAGCGATGGCGACCTGAACCGATTGGTCACAGCTCCGCTCCCTGGATTCCATCCGGATTCTCCTGCCGTAACGACTGTACCATCTGATGATTCAATTTACTTAACCCTTACAACCTGTTGCCGCTTTGGACCTGTTCCTCGGAATCGACGCCGCACTCCCGCATCTCTTCCCGCAACCGCTGTATCTCCAGTTCCAGGTGTTCGCACTCCCTCATCTTCCTCTTGAGAAAGAGGTAGGTCATCCGGCTCTTTTCCTCGATGCCCCTGGGGGTCAGGCAATAGAGATATTTGCTTTTGCTGCTGGATTTTTTGAAATTCTCTACCTTGACAAAACCCTTCTGGATCAGGGCGTTGATGAGGAAGTTGACCTTGCCGAGGCTGATCCCCAGCCGGGAGGAGAATTCACGCTGGGTCATCTCGGGCGATCTGTTGATCTCCCGGAAGATGCGGAGCGCCTCCTCATTTTCGAGTCGATCAGGCAGACCAGGCCATTGAACGGACATCCCTTTGCTCCATCACGTTCATTCTGTGAACATCGCGCAGAAACTAATCAAATTACCCTTGAAAGTCAAGATAAAAATGGAAAAGTAGCGCGGGCTTGGGGGTCGGCGAAACCGCTCGAAGGGTAGGCAGTGGACCGTCAGGCAGAAAGGGCCTCACGGAGGACGGTCTGAACCCGCTCCACTGTTAGGGTGTCGAGACAGCGGCTCACCCCGCTGTCGTCGCACCCCTTTCGATGGCAGGGAACGCATTCCATATCGGGGACGACGACGCGGTGGTGCTCCCCCGGCGGCGCCCAGTAACACCAGTCGGAGGGACCGTAGAGGGTGACCGTTGGCGTTCCAACGGCGGCAGCGATGTGCGGTGCGGCGCTGTCCACGCCGAGGTGGAGGCGGCTTTTCTTGAGGACGCCCGCCAGCTCCGCAAGCGTGGTCTTTCCGGCCAGATTGCAGACCCTTCCCGAACAGGCCCCGGCCAGTTCAGCTGCCCTCTCCCTTTCGGCCGGGGAACCGACGACAACGACGATCATGCCGAACTCCTCCCCGATCCAGTCGATAATTCGCACCCATTTTCCCGGGCCCCACTCCTTGTAGGACCAGCGGGAGAAGGGGTTCAGCGTCACCCACGGACAAGCCTTCCCCACATTACCACCCGTCGACAGAATCCGGAGAGATTCCCCGCCGCACACCGGAAAAGAACCGCTGTTCGTCCCCCGGACCATTTCCTGTGCATCGGCGGGACAGACTTCCGGGTCTCCAACAGCCGCCGATTCAGAAGCCGCGGCGATCCCCTCGTCGGCGAGAATCTTTTCTGCTCGACGTTTCGTCTCATCGGAAAGATCGAGATGGGGAACGGCATTCCGGGCCTCGATCCCGAAGGCCTGGAGGAGATGGAGGGATGAGTCGGCGGCACCCACCGCCACAGGAAGACCCGTCGGCACCACGAGATGGGTGAACAGCCGATTCCGCAGACCGGGAAGCGACAGGTAGCTGGCGACGCGCATCGGCGCCCCGGTCAGAAATGCGGTATAGGCTCCTCGTTCGTCCCCCCGAAAGTCGAAGACGAGTTCAAACCGCTCCCGGCGGAGCGCCCGGATCAGACGGAGCGACTCTCCAAGCTTTTTCCGGACCTCGAAGATCTTCGGCGGCAATGTACCCGCCGCGAGCAGCGATCCACTCCCTTCCCGGAGCAGAACGGCGACCTCCGCACCGGGATATGCTTCGCGGACGGCCTGAAGGGCGGGAAGCGACCATACAACGTCGCCGATGTCGCCGAGCTGGATGATCAGGATGCGCCTCATCTGCGGCGGTTTGCCATAGCGATCTGCAATATTCATGGGTCCATCTCAACGCCCTTGTGTTCATTCCGTAAACATCGGGCCAAAGCCAATCCCATCGCCCCGGAAAGTCAACGTAATATCAGCAGGGAACCGCTGCCATGCCTGCGTTCAGGGGCATCCCCGGAGGTGCCACACAAGCAGACGGCCATAGACCGCCCGCTTGTCGCGCAGCTCCCACCTCAGTCCCAGCGTCAGAAGCATCCCGACGGAGGTCAGAAACCAGTCCAGAACCAGCCGCAGCAGGATCACGACGCAGACCGCAATATAACAGGGACGACTCCTCCATTTGCGGAAGAACTGGTAACGGGAGCGGTAAAACTCGATCCGGGAGCGGACGTTCCGGCCGATGCTCTGCCCCTGGAAATGGTAGATGAAAGCGGTCGGCACATGCAGGACCTTCCATCCGGCCCGTCGCATCTGATAGGCCCAGTCCGTCTCCTCAAAGAAAAAGTGATAACGCTCGTCGAACAGCCCGACCGCATCCATCGCCGCCATGCGGACCATGAGGCAGGCGCCGATCCCCGAGTCGACCTCAACAGGCCCCGAATGGTTGTACCTTTTGCTGGGAAATCGCCGCGGAAAGAGGTATTCGAGCAGAGGCGTGTTGGTCATGAGCGTGAGCAGCGAAGGGAAGGCAGCGATGGAATTCTGCCGGCTGCCGTCGGCGTTGAGGAGCTGGCCGCAGGCCATCGCCGCCTCGGGATGGTTTTCCATGCAGGCGAAGAGCTCGGAGACGGCATTTTCCGTCAGGAGCACATCCGAGTTCAGCAGCAGCGCATAGCGGCCCGTCATGACCCGGAGGGCCTGGTTGTTGGCCGTTCCGAAGCCTCGATTTTCGAGGTTCTCAATCAAACGGACCCGGGGGAACCTCTCCCGCAGCATCGCCGCGCTGCCGTCGGTCGATGCGTTGTCCACGACGATGATTTCATGGGAGAGGCTCCGGACGGTCGTCTCGACCGAATCCAGACACTTCCTCAGAAGTTCGCGCGTATTCCAGTTGACGACGATGATGGAGATATCCATTCCCAGCCATTCCCGTGCCTGACCCGCAGGCCGAACGCCGCGAAAAACGGAATCATCAGGGCGAGATCCTTTTCGGACGCTCAGCCGATGGCTCCCGAAGGGGGCGGAATCCGCCCCCTTTGGCCCTGTTCCGCCGCCCGCCGGTTCAGTTCGCTCAGCTTGGCATACTTGAAGAATTTGTTGACCGCGTCGGTCACGGCGAGCGTCAACCCCTCCGGACCGTCCAGGAGGCCGCCCCGGAGGAGATAATCCTGGAAAAAGGTGAATCCCGCCCGCAGAGACGCCGACCCGATCGAACACCATCTCCCTTCCGCAAAGGCCTGTTGGGCGCCGAGCGTGGAATAGCGGTCGATCTTCCGCAGAATAGGGCCAAGGCGGCTCTCCGTCCAATGGTCGATGGGAACCTCCAAGGCTTTGACCTGCCCCTCGACGGCGACCGCCTCATGGACCGCGGCCCCCGTCATGCGGCCCTGCCCTCTCCGGAAGAGACGGACCACGCGGTCCGGCCACCATCCCGCGTGGCGGATCCACCGGCCCTGGAAGAAATTTTTTCTCGGGAAGCTGTAGCCGTTTAAGTTCCCCGGGGAGTCGATGATCTGCCGGATCACGCGGGCCGTCTCCGGCGGGATCCGTTCATCGGCGTCCAGGACGAGGATCCAGGCCTCCCGGCACTGTTCGACGGCGAACTGCTTCTGCGGCCCGAAGCCACGCCACGCCTCGCTGAAGACCTCGCAGCCGAATTCGGCGGCGATCCGGACCGTTTCGTCGCTGCTGCCCGAATCCACGACGACGATCTGCCGGGCAAAGGCGACGCTGCGCAGACAATCGGGAAGGTTCTCTGCCTCATTTTTTACGATCATGGCCACGGAAAGGGATACTTTTTCAGTCATCGATTTCTCCCACTCCCTCTTGCTTCCGGTCGATATCTATCATATTATCCGCAAAACATGAACGGTTTTCCCCATTCAGACAAGATTCATCAGGGTGAAGACCCGCTCGAACCGCATCTCCCATGTGTGCTCCTTCCGCGCCCGCCGAAACCCGGCCTGTCGGATCGCCTCCGCCCTCTGCGGATCGCTTAGAAGATGGCGGATGTTGGCCAGAAGGTCGTCGAAACCTCGGTACGTGACGATCTCTTTTCCGAGATCGTAGACCCTCTCCAGATCGGGGTGGTATTCCGTGAGGTAGAGCCCCCCGCTCATGGGGATCTCGAAATCCCGGCCCTTGAGGCAGTACGTCTCTTCATGGCCCTCCACACCCCCGAACCCGAGGTTGATCCGGCTTTTCGAATAGAGGCGGACCATCTCCTCCGTGGACAGGGGACCCTTGGGCCAGCCGTATCCAAAGGCCTCGACGCGAATGCCCTCTGCCCTGAGACGGTGGATGGTTTCAGGGCGGTTCCCATAGCACTGCCCCACGAAGGAGACGTCGATGGTCTTCTGCTGTTCCCAGGGTCTGTGGAGCTCCGGGTTGGCCCCTTCGGGGAGATAAACCGGCAGCGCCCCCTCCACGCAGTACTTCTTCAGCGCATCCTCCGTGCTGGTCCAGCACAGGTCAAACCAGCGGCAGATGTCCCGGGAACCAAAGGCCAGACCGCCTCTCACCTTGCCGACGAAATGCTCTTTGTCATTGAGGCTGAAGTGGATCATCGGAACGCCGAAGGAACGGAGGACTTGGACGGTTTCGGGAAAAACGAGTTCCCCGGAGAGGTAGGTGAAGATGACGTCGGGGCGTTCCCCTGCAACCCATTGCCCGATACGGACCACGAGCTCCCGGTTCATCTCCGCCTTCACGGAGCTCCGCCAGTCCGGGCCCGAGTGGTCGAACGCCTTGAACCAGTCGTAGCGCCTTACCGTTCCGAATTTTTCCAGAGCGGGTTTAAGCGCCCCGTCTTCCCAGTTGTAGTTGTGGTAGATGGCGATGATCGAAAGCGCACCCTTCGGTTTTGGCCTGAAACCGGGGAAGCGGTTCTGCAGGGCCAGGCGGGTGGCGGAATCATCGGAGATCACAAGCCCCCGGGAGGCAAATGCCGCTTCGTAGCTCTCCATCTCTCCCTTGAGCCTCACCCTGTTCTTCCAGGACCGGAATCGCCTCCGGTATGTTTTCAGCGGATCCTTCATGACGGTACGGGTTTGGCGCCAGCCACGTGTTCCCTTGATTTTCTGAGGGTGTACATTCTCAGCCCCTTCGACTTGTCCTCCCGGCCATTCATCATGTTCAGGACATGCCCGGCGTCGAGGACGGGTATCGCGTAACGGGCGGCGGCATCGACGCAAACCATCAGGGCGCCGACACCCGCGCCGGCGAGACAGAGATCGGTATCCGGTGGAATCCGCCCCAGAATCCCCTCCCGCATCGCTTCCCACCGTGTGGCAACATATTCGGCCGGAATCTCAATGAAAACGATTTCCGGCTTGCTCGCGAAGCGGGCGAACCACTCGCGGCAGGCATCCGGGTTGTAATCCGCGTTGAGGATGCACAGCTTCCTGCCGTCGACGAGGCGGGCAAAGGCTTCCGAAGTAAGGTAAGCGTAGACGGCGTAAAAAGGGATGTAATTTTCACCCGTCAATGCGATGCCATGGCCCTGAAGAAAATTCAGAAAGGAAGCGGAGGAAACCTCTTCGGAACGTCGGAATAAGGAGAGAAATGCTCGCTTCCATCCGCGGCCGATGTTTCCGGGAAAGATCAGGGGCGCCATCTTCCCGCTTGCCGTCAGCCTTCTGAAGGCGTCGATATGCAGGGGCATCGCCTTCCGGATGGCCTCTACCGATTCGGCCTGCCGATAGAGGCCGTTGCAGCCCAGCGTGAGTTTGTAGAAAGCGTACTCCCCGTCCGCAAAACGGACCACCGGGGCCGGTCTCCGCTCCGTCATGCCCCGCTCCACAAAGTTGTGCAGCAGCTCCGGGTAGTCGACGCCTTCCGCCACGCTGCAATGGAAGAGACAGGTCTCCTGCTCCACGATTTCAGGCACGTTGATCCGGATGACCGGTTCGTTGTCGATGTCCGGAAGGTCAAGCCTGGCGAAGCGGAACTCCCCGCCATCCAGCAATTCACGGAGATATTTCTGTCGTTCCTCATGGTGATGCCTGTTCACGATTTTCCACCTTCTTTGCCACAACCGCAAAGCCGTGTCCCGAATAGCAGCGGACGATCATTCGCGCGAACGGTTTGAGGACCAGCGTCCGCTCGAGCCTCTCCTTGATGTGCTTCGAGAGGTAACTCTTCCGGCGAATCGTGCCGAATCCATGTTTCGCGAGGAGCCCCCTCAGGGTTTCCGGCGAATGGTACAGGTGGTAGGGAAGCTGTCAGCCCTTCCACCGATCCCAGGTCTTCCGGGCGTCTGTCCCCGCATAATTCGGAACATCCACCACCAGCACGCCGTCCCGTTTCAGCCACTGTCGAGCCTTCTGCAGGTACGGGCAAGGATCGGGCGTGTGTTCCAAAAAATGCTACATGGTAATGACATCGAACGACTCCGGCGGATAATCGATCCCGTCGATCGTCCCGACGACCACCGGTATTCCTATTTCTCTGCGCCGTAGGCGGCCGAGTCCCGGGAGAGATCCATCCCCTCGACATCATATCCCACATCACGACAGGCAAGAAGAAAATAGCCCATGCCGCAACCGATATCCAGAACCTTTCCGGATTGTTTCACCCGTCTAAAAAACCGGATACGGAGGCTCTCCTGTGAAAGGCGCTTTTTCATCTCGGGGGATCCGAATGTAAGGCCATGACCATACTGGTCATCGAAATAGCCGCCACGGTAGAGATCGCCAAGTTCATTGGATCGGGACGGGGGTCAAGGAAACCCCGCCCACAGGCGCCACAGCGATAGACGGTCCATTCCCCCTGCCGGATGAGTAGATCCCGCTCCGGGCTGCCGCAGAGGATACAGTTTACATCGGCGCGCTCCATGAGATCAGATTCCCTTCCCGTGACTCTCCGATTTCAACGTTTCATAGATGGCACGGTATTTGTTCCGCTTCCCTTCGGCCATAACCCGATCCCCGAGGAAAGGCATAATCAGTGTGAGTGTGACCAGCCGGAAACGGGTCTTGAGCAGGTCGGCCCTTCGAATTTTGGCAATGGTTTCCGGAAAATAGTGTTTCCGGTAGAACAGGTACTCGGCCCGGGTCTTTTTCTTCCAGACCTCCTCAGGAACGGATTGCCGTTCGCTCTGGCCCCCAAAGTGAACGACGGCGACGGAACCGATATAGCCGATTTCATAGCCCGCCCTGCGGATCCTCAGACAGAGGTCCTGGTCCTCTCCGTAGAGGATGAAGTCCTCATCGAAGCCCCCCAGTCGCCGGATCAGCTCGGTTCGTGCAATCATGCTGGCCCCGAGGACGCAGGCGATCGTGCCTTGTAAGCCGTCCATCTCCGACGTCGTGAACTTCTGCCAGGGATACTTCCAGGAAATCGATTCCTGGCGGCTTCCATCCGGATTGATCAGTCGGGTGCCGGCCAAGCCGATCTGCGGGCTCTCATCCATGAAACGGATGCATTCCTCAAGGAGATGGGAATCGGTCAACTTCGCATCCGGGTTCAGGTAGTAGAGATAGCGCCCGCGGCAGAGGGGCAGGACCTGGTTGTTCGCCGCGGCGAAACCCCTGTTCTCCGTATTGACGGTCAGATGGACCCAGGGATAACGGTTTCGGACAATGTCCGCACTCCCGTCCGTCGAGGCGTTGTCGACGACAAAGACCTCCCGGGAAGGCCCCATTTCCGGACCCAGGGAAGCGAGACACCTCCCGATCATATCGGCCGTATTATAAGTAACGATGATGATTGAAACGTCAAGCAAGTCCATCTTGATCGGTATCCCTAAAGTCATATTTATCCGGAATTCTTCTAACACAAAAACGCCCTTTTCTCACCATTAATTCTCAAGATCCCAGAAAATGTTCATGATATGCCTTGACTGCTCACGGAGAGAATGATAATTTTCAACCATGATCAAGACCTTGATTCATCTTTACGGCAACAAAAGAGGTCAGCGATTCCTGGAACGCATTGTCCGCAAGGCCCATCTCTACATGGGCGTCGGCTCCGGTGAAAACGTGTATGAAAGTGGGGAAGTAGGGGTCCTGCATAAACTGAAGACGCTGAAGCCCCCCCCTTATTGCATCTTTGATGTCGGTTCCAACAAGGGTCAATATCTGAAACTGGTTTTATCCGCCCTGGTGGGCGAAGATATTCACATCCACTGCTTCGAGCCGTCGTTGAGCGTCTTCGGCGCCCTCTCCGACAGGGCAAAGGATGATCCCCGTGTAACCTTGAACAATATCGGTCTGGGACGGGAGAAGGGCGAATTCGATCTGTTCTTCGATTCGAAGGAATCGGGCGGCTCTTTAAGCCGCCGACAATTGGATTCTTTAGGCATCTCCTTTTCCAATTCGGAGACGGTTAAGATCGATACCGTCGACAACTACTGCGCCGATCATGGCGTGGATTATATCCACCTGCTGAAAGTCGATATCGAGGGACACGAGATGGATCTCCTGCTGGGCGCCCAAAACATGATCGAAAAACGGGCCGTCGGAATGGCCACCTTCGAATTCGGCGGCTGCAACATCGACACGCGAACCTTTTTCAAGGATTTCTTCTACTTTTTCAAAGAAAACGGCATGGACATCTGCCGGATCACCCCGGGGGGCTATCTTCATCCCCTTCCGGATTACCGGGAGATCGACGAACAGTACCGAACAACCAATTTCGCGGCCATCGACAACCGCGTTTAGCTGTTTCCTGAAATAAACCTCGTTGACAGATGATGAATCTCAAAACATTCAAAAAGAGATATCTCCCCCATAAGACCTGGAACAAGTGGATCTGGATCCTCAAAGGCAGGCCCCTGCCGCCTCCGGGCGATGTGAAACAGGGGGTGGAAAATATGCACGGAAACACCGCTTGAGGATCCTGATCGAAACGGGGACGTATGAAGGGGAAATGGTCGAGGCCATGCAAAAGCGCTTCCGCGTCATCCATTCCATCGAAATCTTTGAACCGCTCTATCGGAAGGCGCTGGAGAAATTCTCCGGGATCGATCATATTCACCTTCATCACGGCGACAGTGGAAACTGCTTGTCGGAGATTCTCTACACGGTAAACGAACCCGCACTGTTCCGGCTCGATGCACACTACTCGGGGGAGGGAACCGGCAGAGGAAATACGGATACGCCGATCCTGAAGGAGATAAAGTACATCTTCGATCACCCTTTCCGGGATCACGTCATCCTGATCGATGATGCGAGGCTTTTCCTGGGGCAGAACGGGTATCCTTCGCTGAATGAACTCCGTGAATCCGTCGGCGGGGAAAAACCCCGTTCAGGATTCATCGTCAAAGATGACAACATCCGCATCCACGGGGCGTAAGGGAGAGTCGTCATGCGTTTCAGGATCATCATCCAGGGGATGCCCTTTTTCACCTATCTGAAGGGGATGCCGGTCTTTCTCAAGGAATATGGAGAGATCCGGCGTCAGGCCAGCGCGTCCAGGGAAAGTTTTCCGTTCGGGAAGCTCTACCCCTGCCTTCAGGAGAAGGACCAGGAAAGTGGGGTTCTCACGGAACACTACTTTTACCAGGATCTTTACGTCGCCCGAAAGGTCTTTCAGAACAACCCCGTGCGGCACGTGGACATCGGCTCCCGCATCGACGGTTTCGTCGCCCATGTGGCCTCCTTCCGGGAGATCGAGGTTCTGGACATCCGGGACCTCCATCTGGCCATCCCAAGCATCCGCTTCACCCGGGCTGACCTTTCGGCGAAGGAGTTCCCGCTGACCGATTACTGTGACTCCCTCTCTTGCCTCCACGCGCTGGAGCACTTCGGTCTCGGACGCTACGGCGATCCGGTGGACTACGACGGCCATCTCGTCGGCTGGGAGAATATGCACCGGATTCTCAAAAAAGGCGGCAAGTTCTACTTTTCCGTTCCCATCGGGGCACAGAGGATCGAATTCAACGCCCACCGCGTCTTTTCCGTCGTGTACCTGCTGCACCTCATGGAAAAACGCTACGACATCGAATCGTTCGCCTATATCAATGACGCGGGGAACTTCATCTCCGATGCGGCGCTCGACGAGGCATCCATCCGCGAAAACTTCGGTTGCCGCTACGGATGCGGCATCTTCGAAATGACCAGGCGCTGATCCGCCCAGATCTCCTCATAGACGGTTAGAACCCGGGCGACAGCCATATCCCAGGAGTTTTCCCCGGCCGTTTTCAGCGCCTCCCGGCCCATCCTTTCCCGGGCATCACCGTGCAGCATCGTCTCGATTCTTTCGGCTATGGCTTCCGGATCGGCGGGATTCTCGACGACGAATCCGTTTTCCCCCTGCCGGACAACATCCCTTGCCCCCACGGAGCCACTGATCAGAACGGGCAGGCCTGCGGCCATCGCCTCCAGGACGACCATCCCGAAGGTGTCGAAACGGGAGAGCATGACGTAGAGATCCCCCGCCAAGTAGAACTCCGGCAGTTTTTCCCGCGCGACGGCGCCGGCAAAGACCACGGCATCGCCAAGTCCCAGCTCCCGAGCCAGTCGACCGCAGGCCTTCTGATCCCCCCGGCCGATCACGAGGAGCCGGAACCGCCCCTCGGGATTCCCCCTCCGGAGGCAACCGAGTCCCCGAAGGATGTGATCGAGACCCTTGATGGCGAAATTCATCGAAACAAAGAGGATCAAAGGTTCATCGGGAACGATTCCGAAGCGGCCCCGGATCTCCCGGCGGCAGCGATCCCGATCCAGTTTCGCGTAGGGGGACGCGTCGATTCCAGGGTGGACCACCGTCACCCGCGCCGGATCGATGGGGTATTCACCAAGAAAGATCTTCCGGGTCAGCTCGGATACGGCCAGGAACCGGCGGCAACCCCCTTCGGAGACGAGGCGATCTTCCACGCGGGCGAGCGCGCGGTCGAAGAGGCTCATCCTCTTTCTGCGCACCTCCCGGACCCACCAGCGGTGGGGGATGCCGTGCATGGTATAGACGTCGGCCCTGAAGATCCGGTCATGGGTGTGGATGAGGTCGAAGGGACCCGCGGCAGAGATCTCCCGTCCGGCGAACCAGGCAAAACTCGGCGTTGTCAGAAATTTCGGAAAGCGGACGATGGGAACCTGATGGAAAACGATCCTTCCGGAGGAGTCCGCCCAGCGGTTGGCAAAGACGTGGACCTCGAACCGGGGGTCGGCGGCAATCCGTTCGGTGAACTCGGCGGCGAACCCCTCCGCCCCGCCCACCAGGCCGTATTTGGGGATAACCACCGCTATTCTCCGTTGCTCTTCCATCGCCCCGATCCACCGTCCATGAGCGGGAAATCCGATTGATCCCAACAAAAGGCGGGGCGCATGAAAGCATCCCCGCCTTCGGAAGATTGTTTGTCGATCAAAAGGATTACTTGACCTGATACTCCTTGATGATCTGGATCATCTTGACGAGCTCTTCCTGCGGCAGCTTGCCGTTGTAGAGATACCGGCAGATCCGTTCCTTGTCGAGGACGACCACGTCGGAGGAGTCGTTCTTCACGCCCCACAGATTGAGGATGGTGTAATCAAGGTCCAGAATAATGATGGCGCCCGTCTTCTCCTGTTTGCTCTTGATGGCCGACTTGATCAGGAAATTGGGCATCGCGCTCGCCTTGAGGTTAACGATCCCGAAACCTTCGTACCGGGCCTTATCCAGACCGCCTGAATCCCTCTCCTTTTTCAGCGCGTCCTCCACATGGTTGTTCGTGTCTTTCTCATCGGGATCCACGTAGGCGATGTACAGAACCTTGCCCATGAATTGCGGGTGGTCCAGGGAGTATTCCTTCCCGGTCGAATCCTTCAGCTTGAAGTCCGGGGCCTTGTCCCCGACCTTGAGTTCGGCCGCGACGGCCGAGGAAACGGTCCACAACAACACGAGCAACAACGCAAATACGATCTTCTTCATACCTTCCCTCCTTGATTGAATGATCCATTGTTGAAGACAGAAAACGTTTACATCTGCGGATCTGATCTCGACTTTCAGGAAACGCCTGAAGTCTTTGAAGGCCATGGCGGTTCCGTGCCCGGATGGGCGGTTTTGTGAAGTTTTTGTATTATAATGAAAATGCGGGGTTCAATCAAGAAAAAAATCAGAAAAATCGGAATCAATCACGGCTGCACGCATTTGAATCCCCTTTTTGTCTTTATTCTGTTGAAATATTTTCGCCTCCTGTGCTAAGCAAAAACGAAAAATTCAGGGGTTGAAAAAAGGTCATGAGTCTGGGAAAGATGCTGGCGGAAAACGCCGGAACCTATGCGGAAAGAGTGGCCGTGATCCATGGCGACCGCAGAATCACCTATCGGGAACTGGAGCAGGCCGCCTGCGCCCTGGCGAACCACCTGCGGTCGCTCGGTCTGGGCAAGGGGGACAAGGTGGCGCTGATGCTACCCAACTGCCCGGAGTTCATCATCGCCTATTTCGGAATTCAGAAGATGGGCGGCGTCGCCGTGACGCTGAACGTCCAGTCCACACCGTATGAACTGAGACACCTTCTGGGGAACAGTGATACGCGGTGCCTGATCACGCAGGGGATGCTCGCGAGGCGGTTTGAGGAGATCCGGGAGGAACTTCCCCTCTGCAGCCACCTCATCACGACCAACGGACCGGAAGAGGATTCTCCCTTCTCTCAAATCGTCGCGAAGGGTCCCTTCACGACGGAGATCCCGGAGCTCGAAGGCGACGACCCCGCCGTCATGATCTACACGGCGGGACTGACCGGAAAGCCGCTGGGCGCGGTGCTCACCCACCGCAACCTCCTGACCCAGTCGGTCCTTCTCCGGACCGTCTGCCACCGCACCGAGGAGGACAAGGACATCGGACTCGCCGTGATCCCCTTCTTCCACTCCTTCGGGGCCGCCGTCAACATGCTGCTGCCCCTCCGGATCGGCGCCGGGATCGTCCTGATGGAGCGCTTCACCCTCGACGGGATCTTCGGCGCCATCGAAAAGGAAAGGGTAACCTATATCGCCGCCGTTCCCCGCCTGTTCCTCGGCATGCTGTTCCACGCGGGCGCCGAAAAATACCGGACCGATTCCCTGAAGTTCTGCATCACCGGCGGGGCGGCGATGCCTCCGGAGTTCATCCCCGTCTTCGAACAGCGGTTCGGTGCCAAGGTCATGGAGGGTTACGGCCTTACCGAGGCGTCGCCCGTCTCCTCCTTCAGCCGTCTCGACATGCCGCAGAAACCGGGCTCCATCGGGATCCCGATCCCCGGCGTCGTCGCGAAAATCGTCGACGAGGAGGGCCGGGAGCTCCCCAGGGGGAGCGTCGGTGAGCTCGTCCTCCAGGGCGAAAACATCATGAAGGGATACTACAAGGACGAGGAGGCGACCGCCCAGGTCATCAAGGAAGGCTGGCTCTACACGAGCGACCTCGGCCGGATGGACGAGGACGGCTACATCTTCCTCACCGGCCGGAAGAAGCGGATGATCATCACCAGCGGCTTCAACGTATATCCCCGGGAGATCGAGATCGTCCTCGGCCTTCATCCCGCCGTGCAGACGGCCCGCATCGTCGGCAAGGAGGACCTGCTGCGGGGGGAGATCGTCAAGGCCATTGTCGTGAAAAACACCGGCGCGGAGATCGAGGAGCGGGAGCTGCTTAAACACTGCCGGACCTACCTATCCTCCTACAAGGTGCCGCGCGAAATCGAATTTGTCACAGAGATTGGTGAGTGAGCATGGAAAAGGTACCCCAGAAGTTAGAGCAGAAAATGGCGCAGAAATACGCCGGGCTCCCCGTGGCAAAGCTTGGCCGGCGGAAACCCGATTTTTCGACCATGGGACGGAAGAAAAAGCCCTCCCTAGGTCTCCGGGAGGTCGTGGTCGTCGAGGCCTGCCGGACGCCCTACGGCCGCTTCGGCGGGGCGCTCAAGGGATTCACCGCCCCGGAGCTCGGCGCCCTCGCGATTAAAGAGGTGCTCCGCCGGACAGACGGCAAGGTCCGGCCGGCCGACGTGGACTACGTCTTCCTGGGACAGGTCGTCGCCGCCGGGTGCGGCCAGGTTCCCAGCCGCCAGGCGACGATCCTGGCAGGGCTTCCCGAATCGATCCCCAGCATCACCGTGAACAAAGTCTGCTCCTCCGGGATCAAGACGATCGACCTTGCCGTCCAGATGATCCAGCTCGGCCGGGCCGACATCTGCATCGCCGGCGGCCAGGAGAGCATGACCAACGCCCCCTTCGGCCTGACAGAGATGCGCTGGGGAAGCCGGATGGGTCTCCCATCCCGCCCCGTTCTGGACCTGATGGTCAACGACGGCCTCTGGTGCGCCTTCTACAACCGCCACATGGCCCTCCACGGCTCGGAGGTGGCGGACGAGTTCGGTTTCAGCCGGGCGGACCAGGACGAATGGGCCCTCCATTCCCAGTTGGCCGCCGTCGAAGCGATGAAGACGGGGCGGCTGGACAACGAGATCTTCCCCGTCGAGATCCGGGACGGGGGAAAAACCACCGTCTTGAGTCAGGATGAGGGTCCCCGGCCGGAGACGACGATCGAGGGGCTCGCCAAGCTGCCGCCGGTTTTCGGACACAAGAGCACGGTCACAGGCCTGCCGGGGAGCGTCACCGCTGGGAACGCTCCCGGGGTAAACGACGGGGGCGATGTCTGCCTCCTGATGAGCGCCGAGCGGGCCGCGGAACTGGGGATCAAGCCCCTCTGCACGATCCTTGACTACGCCGAGGTTTCGCAGCCGCCGAAGGACATCGCGACGGTGCCCGGCCTCGCTATTCGTAAGATCCTGGAGCAGAACGACCTGACCCTCGACCGGATCGACCTGGTCGAGATCAACGAGGCCTTTGCCGCGGTCGTCCTCGTCAGCGCCCGGTCGATCCTCGGAATGACGAAGGAGGAGATGTTCGCGAAGGTCAACGTCAACGGAAGCGCCATCGCCTACGGCCACCCCATCGGGGCGACGGGGGCAAGGATCCTGATGACCCTCGCCTACGAACTCCGGCGGCGGGGCGGGGGCCTGGGCGTCTGCGGCATCTGCTCCGGCGCCGCCCAGGGCGACGCAATGCTGATCCGGGTGTAACTTTGGAAAGGAGACTGTTTCAGATGAGAGATGTTGTGATCGTAAGCGGGGCGAGGACCGCCGTCGGCAGTTTCGGCGGTTCGCTCAAGGGAATCGGAACCGTCGATCTGGGCGCGCGGGTCATCCGGGAGGCGATCCGCAGGGCCGGTCTCCGGCCGGATGTGAGCGCCGCCGTCCGCGCGTGCCGTCCGGACGTTTTCCGGGACATCGACAAGACGGAGACCCAGAAAAAGTATTACGATTATCCCGATACGGCCACACCCGTCTATTTCGACGAATGCATCATGGGAAACGTTCTCCAGGCGGGGCTGGGACAGAACCCGGGCCGCCAGGCCGGCATCTATGCGGGCCTGCCCGAGGAGACCAACGCAATCACCATCAACAAGGTCTGCGCCTCCGGCATGAAGGCGATTTCTCTCGCCGCCCAGTCCATCCGGGCGGGGGACGCGGAGGCCGTCGTGGCCGGGGGGATGGAGAACATGTCGAACGCCCCCTTCGCCCTCCCGGACGCCCGCTGGGGGTACCGGATGAGCATGCCTTTCGGGAAGATCACCGATCTGGTCGTCTTCGACGGCCTCTACGAGATCTTTAACGGCTACCACATGGGGTTCACGGCGGAGAACATCGCCGCCCGCTACGGGATCACCCGCAGGGAGCAGGATGAACTGGCGCTGCTCAGCCATCAGCGGGCCTGCGCCGCCATCGCGAGCGGCGCCGTCGACGACGAGATCGTCCCGGTACCGATCCCCCAGAAGAAGGGAGAACCTGTCCCCTTCCGGACAGACGAGCGGCCGATGGACACCTCGCTCGAAAAGATGGCCAAACTCCCGCCCGCCTTCCAGAAGGAAGGCGGAACGGTCACCGCCGGCAACGCCTCCGGGATCAATGACGGGGCGGCGGCGGTCGTTGTCATGGCCGCGGACAGGGCCAAAGAACTCGGCCTCAAACCGCTCGCCCGGATCCGTGGCTATGCGGCGGGCGGCGTCGATCCGGCCTACATGGGACTGGGACCGATTCCGGCGACGCGGAAGCTCCTCGGCAACTTGGGTCTCACGATAAAGGACATCGACCTCGTCGAGCTGAATGAGGCCTTTGCCGTCCAGGCCATCGCCTGTATGCGGGAGCTGGGGATCGGCCTCGACAATTGCAACCTGAACGGGAGCGGCATCTCCATCGGCCACCCTGTCGGCTGCACCGGCGCCCGGATCACCTACAGCCTCGCCGTGCAGCTCCGGAAGCGGGACCTGAACCTGGGGCTCGCCACGCTCTGCATCGGCGGCGGTCAGGGGATGGCGATCGTCCTCGAGCGGGTGTAATTCATTCTCCCCCTCCTGGGGAAGGGGGAAATCAACTGACGGAGGTCCCTTATGAATTTTGCACCCACGGATGAACAGAAGATGGTCCGGGAGATGGTCCGGAAATTTGCGGAGGCGCAAATCAAGCCGATCGCAGCGGAACTGGACCGGACGCACCGACACCCGGAGGAGATCTGCCGGCAGTTGGGCGAGATGGGGCTCATGGGGGTCGCCGTGCCGACGGAATACGACGGCGCCGGGATGGACAACGTAACCTACGTCATGGCCCTGATCGAGATCTCCAAGGCCTGCGCGAGCTGCGGCGTCATCACCTCGGTCAACAACAGCCTCTATGGCTACCCGGTGAAGGCCTTCGGCACGGAGGAGCAGAAAAGGAAGTTCCTCGTCCCCGTGGCGGGCGGCAAGGTGGAGGGCTGTTACGCGCTGACGGAATCCTCCGCCGGCTCCGATGCCGCGGCGCTCAAGTGCCGGGCGGAACTGAAGGGCGACCGGTACATCGTCAACGGCGTAAAGACCTTCATCACCAGCGGCAACATCGCCCGTTACTGCGTACTGGCGGCCACGACCGACCCGGCCCGCGGATACAGGGCGATCATCAACCTGATCGTCGATCTGAAGAACACCCCGGGATTCCGCGTCGGAAAGGTGGAGGAGAAGATGGGGCTCCTCGCCTCCGGCACGGCGGAGTTGGTCTTCGAGGAGGCCAAGGTGCCGGCGGAAAACCTCCTCGGGAAACCCGGACAGGGATTCAAGCAGATGCTCTCCGGCCTGGACGCGGGGAGGATCGGCATCGGCGCCCAAGCCTGCGGGATCGGCAGGGCGGCCCTCGAGGACGCCGTCGAATACGCCCGGGAACGGGTCCAGTTCGGAAAGCCGATTGCCACCTTCCAGGCGATCCAGTTCAAGCTTGCCGACATGGCCACCGAGCTCGACGCGGCGGAGCTGATGCTCCTGCGGGCCGCGTGGCTCGAGGACAACGGCCTCGATTTCGAGAAAGAGGCGGCGATGGCCAAGTACTACGCCTCCGACGTGGCGATGCGGGCGGCGATCGAGGGCGTCCAGATCTTCGGCGGCAACGGCTACATGAAGGATTATCCGGCGGAGCGCCACATGCGCGACGCAAAGATCTGCCAGATTTACGAGGGGACGAACGAGATCCAGCGGATCGTCGTGGCCCGGAAGCTGATCGGCTTAAGATAGGAGAAGGCGGAAGCGAATGCCCGAAAAACAGGGAGGCGCCGGATTCACCGCCTGAGGATTTCCCTCCCGAAACAAAGAAGCCCCCCGTTCCCTTCGGATCGGGGGGCTTCTTCTAACTTGTGTTTTCGCTGTTACTTCTTCTTTCTCTTCTCCAACTCCTCCGCGCGGAGCTGTTTCCGGAGGATCTTGCCCACGTTCGTCTTGGGGAGCTCCTTGCGGAATTCGATCTCCGTCGGGAGCTTGTATGTGGCAAGCCGGGTCTTGCAGTATTCGATCAGTTCCTCCTGGGTGGCCGTCTCGCCCTCCTTGAGGACGACGAAAACCTTCACGCTCTCGCCCCGGACCGGATGGGGAATGCCGATGGAACAGGCCTCCTGGACCTTCGGATGGAGGTAGAAGACCTCATCGATGTCCCGCGGATAGACGTTGAAACCGCCGGAGATGATCATGTCCTTCTTCCGGTCGACAATGTAGAAATAGCCGTCCTCGTCCATCGTGGCGATATCGCCCGTGTAGCACCAGCCGTCGCGGACCATTTTGGCTGTCTCGTCGGGCCGGTCCTTGTAGCCCAGCATCACCTGAGGCCCCTTGACGATCAGCTCGCCCCGCTCGCCCACCGGGACATCGGTCGTCTCGTCCTCCAGATCCACGATCCGGGCCAGGGTGTCGGGGATCGGGATACCGATGCTTCCCACCTTCCGGGCGCCGCCGGCGAACGGGTTTACATGGGTCGCGGGCGAGGTTTCCGTCAGCCCGAAGCCCTCGACGATGACCGCCCCCGTGGCCTTCTCGAAGTCGTGGATCACCTCGACGGGGAGCGGTGCGCTCGCTGAGAAGGCCCCCTTGATGCAGCTCATGTCCGTCTTCTTGAGATCCGGATGGTTCAGCATCCCGATGTACATCGTCGGCACCAGTGGCGCAAAGGTGGGACGGAAGGTCCGGATAGCCTCGAGGAGCGGCTCCGGCTGGGGCCGGGGAACCAGGACCTGCGCCCATCCTTTATAAATTGCGTAATTCATGACGCAGGAGAGGCCGAAGACATGGAAATAGGGGAGCGCACCGAGGATGATCTCCCCGCCCTCCCCGAGCTTGGGGAACCACGACGAAAGCTGCTGGACCTGCTTGCTCAGGTTTGCATGGGTCAGCATGACCCCTTTGGAAACGCCGGTCGTTCCGCCGGTGTACTGGTACATGGCGACGTCCTCGAAGCCGCATTTCACCGCCGGCGGATTGGGGGCGTATTTTCCGAGGCAGTCCTTCCAGGCATAGACGTCCGGGGCCGCCGGTACCTCGGCGAAGGGATACTTCTTGAGCCATTTTCCCAGGATGCGCTTGACGGCGGGCAGGTAGTCTCCGATGCAGGTGTGGACGATCTGCTGGATCTTCGTCTTTGGCCGGAGCGCGATCATCCGTTTCGCCAGCACATCCAGCGTGATCAGCACCTTGGCGCCGGAATCGTTGAACTGGTGTTCTAACTCCGGATCAGAATAGAGGGGGTTGTTCATCACGGAAATCGCCCCGACCTTCAGGATCGCAAAGTAGGCGATCACGCAGGGGATCACGTTGGGCAGCAGGATCGCCACGGCATCCCCCTTCTTGACCCCGAAATCGGCCAGGCAGGCGGCAAAGCGGTTCACCATCTCCGCAAACTGCCCGAAGGTCACGCTCGTCCCCTGAAAGAGGAGGGCCGGCTTTTCGGGGAACCGCTTCGCCGTCCGGTCCAGAATATCCGGCATGCAGATCTCTTCGTATTTAATAAATTCCGGGACGCCCTTTTCGTAGGACTTCAGCCACAGCTTTTCCTGATACTTTGTCTCAGCCATTCTCGTCCACTCTCCCTTCTTTTTTGATGGGTCTGTTGGATTGCAAACCTAATTGCCCAGGAACACCGCCGCCCTCAACGCCCCCCTTGCGAAGAAAAGCGGTGCTGCGGGAGGGCTTGTTTCCCCTTCCCGAGGTTCCCGCGGAAAACGCTCTACACCCTTGTATGTCGTGTTTTAAAACAAATCGCAGGAATTTTCCACATAAAAAGCCCCCTCTAACCGCAGAACGGGGCTTATTAGGTTTGACGGCAGCGGAATCGTCACATCGAGACCTTTATCTTAGGAAAT
>PLLC01000002.1 GCA_003141195.1 Syntrophaceae bacterium | reverse complement strand
GGCTCAGGATTTCGGGGGCCTTGCATCCGGGCATTTTTGAACAGCCTTCAAACAGGTATGGTATAATCGACGTATGAACAAAGATAGACCCGTAATTCTTGGATATGACTGTGTATCGCCCCTAGGGACGGATCTGGAGGCGCAATGGCGCCAGGCCGCGGCGGGGGAGAGCGGCGTATCTGCGTTGACCCGCTTCCCCCTGCGGGAGGGATTTCCGGTCCGGATCGCCGGTCAGGTTGCAGAAATCGACATCGGCCCCTATCCGTTTCTCCGGCCTCGCGAGATGGCCCACTGGACCTCTCCCGTCTTCAAACACGCCCTGCTCGTGGTCATGCGAGCCCTTGCGCAGGCCGGGATCGACATCACGCCGGAAACGGCCCCTCGGGTGGCCGTCACGTTCAGCTCCGCCATCGGCGGGCTGGATGCCCTGATCGACGCGGATCGAACGCTGGTGGCCACGGGAAGGCTTCCCCAGCCCTTCATGAATCCCAATTCCTGCATCAACATGGTGGGAGGCAAGGTCGCCATCGCGACGGGGGCGACCGGACCCATCTCCTCCATCGTCACCGCCTGCGCCACGGGGAGCAGTTCGCTGATCTTAGGGGCGATGTTCATCGCCCAGGGAATGGCCGATGTGGCCGTCTGCGGGGCCGTGGACTTTCCCCTCGTGGAGCCGATCGTGGCGGGATTTGCGACGATGAACGGGGCGTACCGCCCCAGGGAAGGGGAAGAACCCCTGCCGCCGCAGGCAGCGAGCTGTCCCTTTTCCCTGTCCCGGCGCGGCTTCGTCGTTTCCGAGGGGGCCGGCTGCATCGTCATCGGTTCGCGTGCGTTTGCCGCGGCCCACGGCCTGGCCTATGAGATCGAGCTGGCCGGCTGGGGCATGACCGCCGATGCCCATCACGTCGTGGCGCCAAACCCCGTGACGGTTCGGAGGTGCATAGAGGAAAGCATCCGCCATGCCGGCATCGACCCCGCCGACATCGATGCGGTCAACGCGCATGCCGCTTCGACGAACATCGGGGATCGGGTGGAGGCGGACGTCCTTCGGGAGGTATTCGCCGGAAGGGTTCCTCCCGTTTCGGCCGGCAAGTCGCAGTTCGGCCATGCCATGGGGGCCTCCAGCGCGATTGAGTCCATCCTGGCGATGGAGGGGATGCGCCGGGGGGTGCTTCTGCCCACGATCAACCACCGGCCGGACCCGGAGATTCCCCTGGATTGCGTGGCGGAAGGCGCCCGGGTGTTGAGTCAGGAGTTTGTTCTGAAGAACGCCTTCGGATTCGGGGGATGCAATGCGTGTCTTGTGTTTCGCCGAGGGGACTGATAGGAACACTGGCAAGGTCGGAATGAATCAAATCAACCCGGTGCAGCCGTTATGAGGGCTCCCGACAACAGACGTGTTTTCGTGATCGGTTACGGGGCGGCCACCCCGCTGGGGCGGACCTTTGCCGAGACGTGGGCGCGCGCCGTCCGCGGCGAGGCGGGCTTCCGGAAGGTCACGCGCTGCCAGGTCGAGTCCGTCTGCGACGTGGTCGGGGAGATCCCGGATTGGGATCCCCAGGCGCTCGATTTCGTCGATGAAAAGGAGGCGCACAACTGGAACGCCGGCTTTGTCATTCTTACCATGGCGGTCTGCCGTGAGGCCCTCGCCCATGCCGGCCTGCCGATGAACGACGAAACCGCTCCCCGAACGGCCTGCCTCATCGGTTCCGCCATCAATGGGGTCGACGCCTTCCGGACGGCCATGATCCATTTCCAAGAGCGGGGTCCCCTCAAGATCAGCCCCTATCTGCTGCCCAACCTGTGCGCCAATCTCCCCGCGGGAAAGGCGGGGATCCTACTCGGCTTCACCGGGCCGATCTTTTCCCCCCAAGGGGCCTGTGCCTCCGGCAACCACGCCATCGGCATCGGAGCCCGGATGATCCGCGACGGGGATTGCGATTTCGTACTGGCCGGGGGGGTGGATACCCCCATCCTGCCGGAGATCATCCACGGATTCACCAACATGAACGCGACCGTCAAGATCCTCCCGGGGGACCGCGCCTTTACCGACCCCGCGCAGGCCTCCCGCCCGTTCAGCATCGACCGGCGCGGCTTCGTCCTGTCCGAAGGGGCGGGCGTCATCGTGCTCGCGGCCGAGGAGATGCTCTCCCGCTACGTGCTTACGGCACGGGCCGAGGTCCTGGGGATCGGCTGGACCTCCGACGCCTGTCACTTTACCAGTCCGAACCGGGAAACGATCATCCGGGCGATCCGGGAGGCAATCGCCGACGCGGGGCTCAAACCCGCGGACATCGAGTACATCAATACCCATGGAACATCCACGCGGAAGGGCGATCTGGCCGAGATCGACTGCCTCCGGGCCGTCTTCGGGAAGCCGCTGGGGAAGATCCCCCTTTCCTCCAACAAATCCCAGATCGGCCATACCCTCGGCGCCGCGGCGGCCATTGAAGGCGCCCTGACCATCGAAGGGATGCAGCAGGGAATCATCCTGCCGACGATCAACCACCGGCCCGATCCCCGTTTCGACGACATCGACTGCGTGCCCGATACGGTTCGCCACCGTCGCTGTGAGATGGCTCTCTCCAACGCCTTCGGCTTTGGGGGAACGAACTGCTGCATCATTTTCCGGGGGACCTGACATGAAGCCGAAACCATTTCAGCCGGAGGCGTACGGCGATGACGGGCGTTATGTCCGCGATGCGGCGACGGGGCTCGTCTGGCATCGCTGCGGAAATCGGACGCTCTATGCCGATACGGATCGCTCCACAGTCGTGTATCATGCCAATTATCTGAGGTATTTCGAGCTGGGCCGGGCCTCCCTCATGCGCGACGCCGCCTATCCGTACCGCGAGATCGAGGCCGGCGGCTACGTCTATCCGATCATCGAGATGGGCGTCCGGTTCCATGAGCCCCTGCACTACGACGATCCCATGTGGATCCATACCCGGCCCGGCGAGCTCGAACGGGTGAGGCTCCGATTCGATTATATCATCACCCATGCGGAGACGGGCGCCGACGTCTGTCGTGGATTCACACAGCATTGCGCCCTGAACGCCAGGGGGATTCCGGTGGCTGTTGATTCCAAGACCGTGCATTTATGGAAAACATTTCCCAACCCTTAGAAACGATAGCGATTTCCCTGGCCATTTCGGTGCCGGCCTATCTGCGCGATCATCACGTTGGCGGCTCTGTGGTTCTGCCCGCCGTGGAGGCCCTGCAGACCGTGGCGCGGTCGAAACCGGCGACCTGGGGCGCCGATCCCTGCCGGCAGGAGCGGGCCGTATTTCACCATCTTCTCGGTATCGATGCCCGGACCGGAGAGATTCAGGCGCTGCATGAGCATGCGAGGTATGCCGACGGTCGCTGCCTTTCCCGGCTGACGACTCTCCGCTCCGGCCTGCAGATGAAATTTACCCGCCGGATGGAGCACGTCTCCGTTTTTTTTATGCCGGAGGGCCTGGAGGAGGCGGGTTGCGGTACGGATCCGCCGCCGGACCCTGCCGAAACGATCATGCCCGAAGGCCCGACGTTCACGGTCTCTAACAGCCGTCTTTACGACGAGCTCGTCCCCTTCGGGCCGGCCTACCGCAATGTGCGGGGCGACGTCCTCCTCGCGGAAACCGGCGTCTCGGCAACCGTCTCCGGGGGGGATTTCCCCGAGGCCGCAGGGCCCCTAGGTTCTCCCTTTCCGCTGGATGCGGCCATGCATGCGGCCTGTGCCTGGGGGCAGCGATACCGGAACCGGGTCGTTTTCCCCATCGGGTTCGATCGGCGGGAGATCCTTGCCCCGACCCGGGCCGGAGAAACATATCCCTGCCGCATCACGCCCCTTCCCGACGACGGCGCCGTCCTGCGCTTCGACGTCCGGCTGTATGGTCGGGACCGGCGACTGGTCGAGGTGATCCGGGGGCTTAAGATGCGGGACATCTTTGGGGGGAAACTGACCCCCCCCGCCTGGGTGAGGGAGGGGGTGTAGGATGCACCTGGCCCTGATTCTCCTTTTTGCCTATTTCGCCGGTTCGATCAATTTCGCCATCATCCTTCTCGGCCTGCTGGGCAAGGAAGACCCGAGGACGAAATTCAGCGGGAATGCCGGTACGACGAATGTCTATCGTCAGGCGGGCAGAGGGTGGGCGGCGGTCGTTCTCCTCCTCGACGCCGGACGGGCCGTCGGGTTGACGGCGCTGGCCCTGTACTTCTTGCCTGCCGCCCTGGTCTCCTGGGTCGGAATGGCCCTCGTCACGGGAAACCGTTTTCCCTGTTTTCACCGGTTTCAGGGCGGCAAGGGGGTTGCCTCATTCTTAGGATTCACGCTTCTGATCGTCCCCTGGGGGACCGTCCTGTCGTGCCTCGTCTGGGTCGTTGTTTACGGCATCGTGCGGATTCCCTTCATTGCCTCCTTTTTCATGGTCCTGATCCTTGGGGGGGCGACGGCATCGTCGGGCGATTCCCAGGCGGTTTCCATCGCCGGCACAGTCGTAACGGTCCTGTTGATTTTCTTCAACCACCGGAAAAATATCGTCACCCTCCTTGCACAGAGGCGAATGAAAGCGTAGCCAGATGTGTCAGGTTGGGTTATTGCAGGTTTTGTTCCTCCCCTATCCAGGGGGAGGTCAGGAGGAGGATGGGTCGTTTTTTGTGGCCGTACTGCCGGCTAAACCCATTTCTACCCCAACCCTCCCCTTGCTTGTGCCCTGCTGGGTATGCCTTTGAGAATAAAGGGGAGGGAGTTTTCGGGCATCGCAATGATCTGACCCGACAACGCGAACCATAAATGTCGTTCTGAACGCAAAAGGGAATTACAGGAAGGCAGGATTTTCCATGCGGATCGTTCTGGTCCACCCCGCCGGTTCCAACTGGGTCCCCGGGAAAAAGGACATCACCGCCACGGCCAACCGGATGGCCCCCCTGGGACTGCTCTCCATCGCGGCCTGTCTTGAACGTGCAGGCCACGAGGTCTTCGTCCACGACGGTCTGGGACCGCGGGCGGTCGCCGGGATCAGGGAAAACGTACGCCTCATCCTCGGGCATGACCCGGAACTGGTGGGGTTTTCCGCGACGACCTCGGGGTTCCTCGACGCCTGGGAGATGGCGGCGGCCGTAAAGGAGGCGCGCCCCGGCGTCGTCACCGTCTTCGGCGGCGTCCACGTTTCCGCACTGGGGAAGACGCTGTTAGAGCGGTTTGCCCATATCGATTACCTCTGTCCGGGGGAAGGGGAGGCGACGCTGACCGAACTTGCGGCGGGGGAAGACCCGGCCCGAATCGACGGCCTGATCTGGAAGGCCGGGGAAGAGGTGTTCGTCAACGCCCCGCGGGCGCCGCTTCCGGACCTCGACGACCTGCCGTTTCCCGCCTACGAAAAACTGGCCGGGTTTCCCCGGGGGTACAATCTGCCCCTGTTCAGTTACATCCGGTTTCCCGGCGCCACGATGATCACCAGCCGGGGCTGCACCTACCAGTGTTCTTACTGCGACCGCTCCGTGTTCAAACGGGGCTACCGCTGGAATTCCCCGGCCTATATCTACGACCACATGCGACACATCCGGACCCGCTTCGGGGTCCGCCACGTCAACATCTACGACGATCTCTTTACCGCCAACCGGCCGCGGATTGCCGAACTCTGCGGCATGCTGATCCGGAACCCCCTGGGGATGCAGTTCAACTGCGCCGTCCGGGTCGGTCAAACGGACCGGGAACTTCTCGCGATGCTCAAGGCGGCCGGATGTCTGATGGTCTCTCTCGGCATAGAGTCGGCCGACCCGGAGATGCTCCGGCGGCACAAAGCCGGCGTAACCCTGGAGGAGGTCCGCAAGACGGTGGAGATGATCCGGGCGGCGGGGCTCCGGGCCAAGGGGCTCTTCATGATGGGGCTGCCGGGAGAAACGGAGGAGTCCATACGCCGGACGGGCGATTTCGTACTTTCCCTGGGGCTCGACGACATGAACATGACGAAGTTCACGCCGTTCCCCGGCGCCCCGATCTGGGAGACGATCCGGGAGGAGGGGACATTCGTTGAGGACTGGCGGCTGATGAACTGCCTCAACTTTGTCTTTATTCCCAAAGGCATCGCCTCCCGGGAGCGGCTCGACCAGCTCTACAACGAACAGGTGAAGCGATTTTACACTGATCCCTCCTGGCGCCGAAGATTCCGGGACCGCCTCTGGGAGCATCGCCACAGCCTCTGGCATATGGCGAGGCACCTGCCCGATTTCATTGCTGCCCGCCGCCATTTCGAACCGGCGAAGATCTCAGGGTAGATGGGTAGAGACGCCGGGAAGGTCATCCGCCGCCGTCCCGCCGCTCGCCGGAAATGAGGGGATGCTCCACCCAACCGCATTACGCCCCGGAAGGAGCATTCCACCCAACATTTTCCCTCGCACAGGCCCCGGCGGACTTATCGGATGGAGACTCAGGATAACACCAGCCAAGTCGGCAACATCGGGTTTAGGTTCAGTGCATGGATTACGGATTGAAACAATGATCTATAGTCGAATCCCGTTGACACATCAATTTCTTCCTGTTATGTCGAAAACACAGAAGGCGAGTTATAATCAAACCCCATTCCCGGGAGAGGATGGTATCTATGCAAAAAGCGACAAGTCGTTCCTTGGATCAAATCGTTGGGGAGCAAATTGCCAATTGGCAACGCCGGAGGATCGAGCAGAAGAAGACCGATAGTCACCATCCCATTCCCTGCATCACCATCTCGCGGGATCCGGGGAGCGGCGGTGACGAGGTGGCTCGTCACCTGGCGAAAGACCTTGAAATGGATCTCATGGGTGTTAAAATCATCCAGCAGATCGCAGAACGAGCCGATGTGAGCGAGAAGGTCATAGAATCCCTGGACGAAAAGGGAGTCCGATTACGGGACTCCTGGATTGATTCCCTGTTCCGGACCCGCCACATTTGGCCGGATGAATATCTCGGCCACCTTAGCAAGATTGTCGGTACCATTGGTAAGCAAGGCAATGCGATCATAATGGGCCGAGGAGGCCAATTTATACTGCCCCCTGAAGAGGCCTTCCGCATTCGTATCACTGCCCTCCGGGAGATCCAAATTCGCAACGTCATGCGGAGCAAGAATGTCGACTTTGAGACTTCGGAGCGCTATGTTTACAAGACAGAAGCGGATCGGAATGCCTTCCACTGTAAGTATTTCAACGCCGACTGGAAAAACCCCATCCACTACGATTTGATCGTAAATACGAGCTACATGGGCGTCGAGGGCGCCGTGGCGGCCGTCAAGGCTGCCTTCGCCGTGTGGAAGAGTCGCCAATATAAGTAGTCCGGAACTCGCAAGAGGGTGACCATTACGATTTGAAACGCTCATAACGGCGCCTGTCACAAAGGGAGATGGAAATCTCCCCTAACCCCTCTTTTCCAAAGAGGAAAATTCCCTCCCCTTGATATCTCCAAGACAGTCTTGCCGCGGCGCGGGATTTCTGTTATGAGGGCCACGAGGTAAATGTGGATATGGACATTGAGGCGCTGATTCCCCACCGGGACCGGATGCGGCTGATCGGCGAGGTGCTGGCCGTCGACGACGACAGGGCGGTAACATCGTCCATCGTTACGGAAGACTGGCCGCTGTACCACGACGGGGCCGTCGATGCGCTGGTGACGATCGAACTCGTCGCCCAGACGGCGGCCCTCCTCGAGGGGTGGAAACGACAGCAATCCAAGCGGGGCGGGACCAAGGGCTGGCTGGTGGGAATCAAGGGGGCCGATTTCCGTCTGCCGCGTATTCCCCTGTCCGCCACGCTGATCACCGAGGCCCGGAGGGATTACGCCCTGGAAAGCTATGCCGTTTTTGAGGGAACGGTGCGTCTGGGGACGGAGGTGGTGGCCACCATAAGCATCCAGGCCTTTCGCCCGGAAGAGAATGCCTGAAAGATTTCACAAAAGAGACGACCAACGCCATGGAACTGATTCCCTATCAAGAGGAACATCGCATCTTCCGTCGGACCCTGCAGGCCTTTCTGGCAGCAGAGGTCGTCCCGTTCGTGGAGGAATGGGAAGAGGCCGGGATCGTCCCCCGCAGCGCCTGGAAAAAGATGGGTGAGCATGGGTTCCTGTGCCCGGATGTTCCGGAGGCCTACGGGGGGGCGGGGGCGGACTTTCTCTATTCGGTCATCGTGGTGGAGGAGATGACGCGCACCAACCACTGCGGGCTGTCCGCCCGGTTGCATGGCAACGTTGTTGTCCCCTATATCACCGCCTTTGCCACGGAGGAACAGAAACAACGCTACCTTCCCCGTTGCGTCTCCGGGGATTGCATCACGGCGATCGCCATGTCCGAGCCCCAGGCGGGAAGCGACCTAACTGCCATCCGGACGACGGCGACGGAAGAGGGCGATGCCTTCATCCTCAACGGCCAGAAGACGTTCATCAGCAATGCGATCAACGGCGACCTCTTCGTCGTGGCCGCCCGTGATCCGGGGGTGGACAATCCCCATGCGGCGATCGATCTGTATCTGGTCGAGGCGGACACGCCCGGGTTTGTCAAAGGGAATCGGCTGCGCAAGATCGGCTGGCACAGTCAGGACACGGCGGAGCTCTTCTTCACGGATTGCCGGATTCCCCGGGCCAACCGCCTGGGCGAGAAGGGGACGGGTTTCAAAAAACTCATGCGGAACCTGCAGCCGGAGCGGCTGGTGCTGGCCATCAGCGCCGTGGCGGCGGCGGAGATGGTCTTCGAAATGACGTTCGCATACTGCCGGCAGCGGATAGCCTTCGGGAAAAGCTTGAGCCGGTTTCAGCATATCCAGTTCGAACTGGTCGAAATGGCCACGGAGATCAAACTGGGGCGGACCTTCATCGACAGGCTCGTCTGCGATCATCTGCAAGGCGGCGATATCGTGACCGAGGTTTCCATGGCCAAGTACTGGACGACGGAGATGGCGTTCCGGGTGGCCGACCGCTGCCTGCAGTTGTTTGGCGGCTATGGATATTGTGAGGAATACCCCATTGCCCGGGCGTGGCGGGACATCCGCGTGACCCGAATCCTGGGAGGAACAAACGAGATCATGCGGGGGATCATTGCCCGGCATCTGGGCCTGTAAGCCGGCCGGAATCATTATCATTCGGAAGAGGTAAAAAATGGAAGCGCTTATCGCGGAACTGAAGGTCAAGATCATTGATACACTGTCCCTCCTGGATGTCGCCCCGGAAGATATCGGCGACGATGACCTGCTCGTCGGGGGGGATCTGGGGATCGATTCCATCGACGTTCTGGAATTGGTCCTCATGTTGGAGAAGGATTACGGCGTCAAGATCGAAAGCAAGGACGTGGGCGTCCAGGCCTTTGCCTCCGTCCGCGCCCTGGCCGGATTCGTCGGGAAAAACCGTTTGAAATAACGGGTTCCGATTCCGGATCTCCATTGCTTCACCTTGCCGGTCAAACCGGCATGAATGTTTCATGAAGGCAACGTTTGATGGCAACAGAGAAGCCTTTTGATGCGCTGATCATCGGTTCCGGAGTCGGGGGACTTTCGATCGGAATCATCCTTTCCCGATTGCACCACCGCGTGGCCGTCATCGAGAAGAACCCCCTGCCGGGCGGTCTGATGCGCAGTTATACCCGGGACGGCGTCGATTGCCCCGTCGGGGTTCATTATTTCGGCGCCTTCGGGGAGGGTCAGCCTCTCCGGAGGATGTTCGATTTTATGGGCGTCACGGAAGCGGTGGCGGCGGAGCGGATGGGGCGGGGCGGCCCCATCGACCGTTACCTTTTCGATGATTGTACGTTCGATCTGCCGGAAGGGATCGATGCATTCGCCGAGGCGCTGGAAACGGCGTTTCCGGACGATTTCCGGCCGATCACGGCGATCCTCGGAAATCTCCGCGCCATCGCCGATCTGCAGAATTCCCTATCTTTCTTGTCTTCGGCGACGATCCCTTTCCTCGACATGGATCTTTTCACGACGCTCGCGGTCTACCTGACGAAGATGAACTGTTCCGCCCGACTGCGGAGCGTTCTTTGCGTCGCTTCGAGATGGATGGGGCTTTCGGAGCATGATTGCCCCGTGATCTACCACCATCTGGCGCTGACCTCCTATCTTCTGTCCGCCTGGCGTTTGCGGGGACGCGGGTCGGATCTGGCGGAGGCGTTCATCTCACGATTTGCGGGGCTTGGCGGCAGCCTCATCTGCAACGATCCGGCGGCGGAAATCCTTGCCGAAGGTAAAGAGGTTACCGGGGTGAGGCTGGCCTCCGGGCGGGTGCTCAAGGCATCCCGCATCGTGGCTGCCGTTCATCCCAAGGCGGTTCTGGCGATGCTGCCGGAGGAGGCCGTCAAACCCCGTCAGGCAAGACGGATCCGAAGCCTTGTCGAGACGGAAGGCCTGTTCGCGGCGAATGTAGCCGTGGACGCCCGGACCCACCCCGCCCTGCCGCATAATATCTACCGGTTGCATACGGACCGGAAGGGATGGATTTCCGATGGTGTGTTCTATCAATTGCGCGCCGGCAGGGAAGGTCAAAGCCACCTCATGATGATCACCCAAAGTCCTTTTTCCGAGTGGCTCCGGTGGGAGGATACGACGACGGGCCGGCGCGGCGAGGATTACCAGAAGGAAAAGATCCGCCGGACCGAGGGCCTGCTCGGGAAAGCCGAAGAGATTTTCGGGTCTTTGGCGGACGGGAAGATCATCGACGCCTATACCCCCCTGACACTTCGGGACTGGGTGAACAGTCCGGACGGTTCGCCATACGGCATCATGCGGTCGGTGCGTCAATTGCCGGTCGCTGCCGCGCTCCACCGCGCGCCGCTGGGCGGACTCTTTTTCGCCGGCCAGAACGCGCTGGCGCCGGGGATACTGGGGACCGTTCTGGGCTCTTTTCAGGCTGTGCGACAGATCATGGGTCACGAGTCCTTTGACCGCAAGGTCTTTGCAGAGCTCTTTGCCGGAAAGGGAAAGTCGGGCAAGTAGGGCTTGCCATCAATCCAAGAAATCATTATAATCCTTTGCGAATTCGATCCAAAGATGGACCTTAAAGATGGGAAGCCGATGACAAGAGAACAGATCACCGTGGAAATACTCAATATTTTCAGGCGCGAGTTCGAGATCGAACAGCCCGGCCTCGATAACGATCTGCGCGAGACCTATGAGTTCGACAGTGTGGACGCCATCGAACTGCTCTTGGGAATCGAACGGTTTCTCAAGTCCGAGCTGACCCACGACGAAAAAAAAATGGCCATGGGAATCCGGACCATCAACCAGATCGTTGACTATGTCGAGGGGTTGGTCAGGGTGAGGGGGCGGGAAACGCATGCATAGAACATTCAGTCCATCAGTCCCGGTGCGGAAGGAGGCGTACGTCCGGCCATGAAGGGAAGAAGAGTCGTCATCACGGCCTGTTCGGCCATAACGCCCATCGGTCATACGCGCGCGGAGATCGTGGACAGCCTCCGACGGGGCGTCTCCGGCGTCAAGCCGCTCCGGGAGGATCACCTCCTGTCAAAGTTCATCCACTCTCAGGTCTTCGGAACGGTGGATTATCCGGTTGATTTCGACTTCCGGCGCACTTACCGCAAGACCATGGGCCCCGTGGCGTATTACGCCTGTCAGGTGGCCAAAGAGGTCCTCGATCAGGCCGGCCTGCCGCCGCAATTTGTAACCTCCGGCCGCTTGGGCGTGGCCTTCGGCTCCACCCACGGCAGCCCCACGGTCCAGAGGGAGATCTACAAAACTTTTTTCGGCGGAGCCCAGTCCGAGTTTCGCGCCATTGGCGCCGTCGATTACCTCAAGTCCATGGTCCATACGACGGCGGTGAACATTACGAAGATGTTCGGCATCACCGGCAGGGTTATCTCCTCCTCCACGGCCTGCACGACGAGCAGTCAATCCATCGGCTTCGGCTACGAGACGGTCAAATACGGCATGCAGGACGCGATGCTTTGCGGCGGGGCGGATGAGTACGATACGACCACCGTGGCCGTCTTCGACAATCTGATGGCCTGTTCCACGGCCTTCAACGACCGTCCCCGGTGCACGCCGCGGCCGTTCGACCGGCAGCGTGACGGACTGGTCGTCGGGGAGGGCGCCGGAGCGGTGCTGTTGGAGGAATACGAACAGGCGAGGAAGCGCGGGGCCGCGATCCTGGGCGAGGTCGTCGGTTTTGCCTGCAACAACAACGGGGGCGATCTCATCCTGCCGAACCGCGCCGGGATCAGCGAGACCCTGCGTCTCGGCCTCAAGGACGCGGCCCTGGGAGTCGACGAGGTCGATTTCATCAGCGCCCACGCCACGGGAACCAAGATGGGCGACGTCATCGAGGCCCAGGCCATCCATGCCGTTTACGGCGGCGGACCCTTTGTAACGGGTCTCAAGGGATACATGGGGCATACGATGGGTTCCTGCGGCGCCATCGAGACCATCCTGACCCTCTATATGATGCAGGACGGATTTATCGCCCCGACGCTCAATCTGGAAGAACCCGACGAACGGTGCGCCATGATCCGGCATACCATGCGTCTGCGGGAACAGCCGATACGTGTTGCGTCCATCCAGAACTTTGCCTTCGGCGGCGTCAATACGAACCTGCTGATCAAGAGGTTTGTCTGAATCCCGACATGGTTTTTCCCATGAGGTATATTAAACCGCTGATGGATGTCATCGTGACGCTCCTGCTGTGGGGCTATTTCACATTGGGATTCGTCCTCTTATTTGCCCCCCGTTATGCGGCGGCCACGCTTCGGCGCGCGGATCGGGAAGCCGCCTTCCAGCGCTTGAATTGCCTTTTCTTCCAAAGGTTCTTCCGATTGCTGCGCCTCATCACCCCCGGGGTCACCCTGAATATCCGGGATGAGGTCCGGACCATCCGCTCCTCCATCATCATCTGCAACCATCTGTCCTATCTCGATCCGATTCTCCTCATCTCACTGTTCGAGAAACAGAAGACGATCGTCAAGAACGTCTTTTTCAAAGTCCCGGTCTTTGGCTGGATTCTGCGGCAATCCGGTTACATCCCCTCGCAGGCGGGAGACGATTATGCGTCGCTCATGATCAACAATGTTGAGAATATCAGAGAATATCTTGCATCCGGCGGCAATCTCTTCATCTTTCCCGAGGGGACCCGGAGCCGGACCGGCCGGCTCGGGCCGTTCAACAAGGGGGCCTTCAGCATCGCACGGTACTGCCGCGCGCCGATTCAATGTCTGATGATCCGCAACACGAACCGCCTGTTTGTGCCGGGACGCTTCCGGCTCAATACCCGCATGACCGTCGCCATCGAGGTGGAGAGGATCGGCGTCTTTGATCCCGACTATGGCGATCCCGCCTTCCGCCTTGCCGCACTAATCCGTGAAATCCGGTCCCTCTACGAAAGGCGGCTGGCGGAGGGATAAGAAAGAATTGATTTTTCCCCCCGTGACGGTAGAGTGGTCCATCGGTTCGAACGCATCGGCGACAGGAATGGTTCATGGCGATCGGGAATGACGAAAAACGGGTGGTGATCACGGGTCTCGGGACGGTGAACGCCGTCGCGGGTGATCCCCGGGAATTCGCCGCCGCCCTGCGCAACGGGGTGTGCGGCATCGGGCCGATCACCCTCTTCGACACGACGCTGTTCCACACCCATAACGGCGCCCAGGTGAAGGATTTTCAGCCGCGCGCGACAATCCCCCGCGGCGTATCCTTGAAGCGGATGTCCCGTTCGGACCTCATGGCGTTGACGGCGACCTTCCAGGCCCTCGCACAGGCGGGGCTCGATCCCGTTCCAGAGGCGCTGCGGGAGGAGATGGGCGTCGTCATCGGCGGCGGGGCCGGGGGCCTGTTAGAGGCGGAAGCCTTCTTCCAGGACTACCTGTGCACGGCGGGGAGGGCCGCCCGTTTTTCCCGACTGTCCCCAGTATCCTGCGCCGCCACGGCCAACCATCTGACAACGCAGTTCAACCTCTATGGGCCCAAGGCGACGATCATGACGGCCTGTTCTTCGGGGGCGACGGCCGTCGGCCTGGGGCAGGACCTGATCCGGAGCGGCGCCGCCCGGGCGATGATCGTAGGCGGGACGGAACCCCTCTGCCGGATGACCTTCGCCTCCTTCAACGCGCTGAAGGCCGTAGATCCGGAGTACTGCCGGCCCTTTTCCGGAAACCGCGCGGGTCTCACCCTCGGGGAGGCAGCGGGGATCCTGATCCTGGAATCCCTCATGGGCGCGAGGGAGCGGGGGGCGCCAATCCTGGCCGAGGTGCTGGGTTACGGCGTGACCTGCGACGCACACCACATGACCGCGCCGGACGTCGGCGCCTCCGGGGCGGTCCGGGCGATGCGGGCGGCCCTGACGGACGCGGGTCTGGGGCCGGAGACGGTGGATTACATCAACGCCCACGGCACGGCGACGCCGCCCAACGACCTCATGGAGACACGGGCGATCAAGGAGGTCTTCGGTCGGCGGGCCTGGGAAATTCCCGTCAGTTCGACGAAATCGATGCATGGCCACACCCTGGGGGCGTCCGGGGCCCTGGAGGCGGTCGTCTCCGTCCTTGCCATCACGGAGGGGTTCATCCCCCCGACGATCCACTGCGAAACGCGCGATCCGGAGTGCGACCTGGATTATGTCACGACGGGCGCCCGGTCCGTCGCGCCGGAGGTCGTCCTCTCCAACTCCTTCGCCTTCGGCGGGAACAACACGACGGTCATCTTCGGCCGCTTCCGGGAAGAGGGGGTGCGGCGTGGATAGGCGGGTTGTCGTCACCGGGATCGGGATGGTCACGCCTTTGGGGGTGGGGAAAGATCGGTTCCGTGAAGCCCTGTGGCGCGGCGAAACGGGCATCCGGGAGATCGCATCCTTCCCGACCGAAGGTTTCGGGTCGCACCTGGGGGCGGAGATCCGTGCGTTTCAGCCGCGGGACTTCATCTCTCTGAAAAACTTGCGGAAAATGGATCGTCTTTCGTCCATGGTTACGGCCTCCGTCCGGATGGCCCTGGACGACGCCGGGATCGCTGTGAGCGACGCGAATCGCGACCGAATTGGCATCGTCATGGGGACGGCCTTCGGGAACACGGAACTCAAGGTCCAAAGCGCCCGGATCCTGTTCACGGAAGGCCCCGGCAGGGTCAACCCGATCCACGTGCCCAACACGGTGATGAATGCCTCTGCCGGTCACGCCTCCATCGAACTGGGTTTCCGCGGGGTGAACACGACGGTCAACCATCAGGCCGTCTCCGCCGAGACGGCTATCGCCTACGCCGCCATGGAGATCCGGCGCGGCACGGCGGACGTGATCCTGGCCGGCGGCGCGGACATCTTGTCTCCTTTCTTCTACGAGGCCCTCGGCCGGTTCCGCGCCCTCTCCCCGACGGCCGGCGGCGCGGAGGGCGCCCGGCCCTTCGATCTCGCCCGCAACGGACCCGTCATGGGGGAGGGGTGCGGGATTGTCTGCCTGGAGGCCGGGGATCTGGCCCATGGGCGCGGGGCGGCGCCCTATTGCGAAATTTCCGGCTGGGGTCTGGCTTCCTCCCCGTCGCCGCCGACAGGGTGGCCCGACAATCCGAGAGGGTTCCTGCTGTCCCTGGAGCGCGCCCTCCGGATGGCGGGCGCGCCGCCGCCGGAGATCGATTGTATCCAGGCGGCGGGCAACGGCGGCCGCGAGCCCGACGCGCTGGAGGCGAAGACGTATGAACGCATTTTCGGCGGGGGCGACGCCGGACCGCTTATCACATCGATCAAGGGGGCGACGGGGGAGATTTTCGCATCCGGCGGGATCCGCGCCGCCGCCCTGGCCCTGTCGATCCGGGAAGGTGTTGTTCCGCCCATCGTGGGCCTGACGACGCCAATGTGTTCCCTCCCGTTTGTCATCGGGGAGGCCCGCCATCGACCCATGAGAAAGGCGCTTCTGAGCGGGATCTCTTTCGGCGGGACTTATGCCTGTCTTGTGTTCGAGAAGGATGCGACAGAATCTCCTTGACACTCAAGGCCCGCCTCCGGAGATGAAAAAGCTGCTCGTGCCCTTTAGGGTAGAGGCCATCTTCCATCATAACGTATTCAGGAGGTTCCTCGACAAAGGAAACATCAGAAATGGGGCCTTTGATGCAACGTGTAAAATTCGGAAAGATTGAATGGATTCAAGGACAGAACCAGGGTCATTTTCCTTTCTGCAATACCCTCCTGATTCAAGACGGCATAAAGGTCGTCATTGATCCCGGCGCAGGTCTCGAATTGATGACACAGGTCAGCGATCATGTAAATGTTGACCTTGTGATCAACACGCATTTTCACTTTGATCATATCGCATATAATTATCTCTTCCGGCAGTCCAAGATCTATCTGAATGAAATAGAAGGGGAGTGCTTTCAGGATCGCCGGAATATTTTGAAACGTCTTGGGATGATGGATTTTTATGGAGATGAATGGGCGCAAGGCTGGCTTGACAGAATTTCACGGCCGGATAGCGTCCAGAGCCCCTATAGCCCTCAGAACCGGCATGAATGGTGGCTTTCGACAGAGAGGCTGGATGGAACCTACGGTTGGGGCGACATGATGGATTTCGGTGCCACAAAAATGGAAATCATCGGAACGCCGGGCCATTCCGCCGGGACCTGTTGTCTCCATTTTCCCGATGAGGGTGTCCTGTATACGGGCGATATCGATCTGACCTCTTTCGGACCTTGGTATTTCGGCGCTGATGGGGATATGGAGCTTTTCATACATTCGGCGGAGACGATTGCGCAGCTCGATGCGGAAACATATATAACCGGCCATGAAGCAGGGATCGTACCTCGTAGCGATTTTCAGGCGGGGCTGAAAAGATATCTTGAGATCATCGACAGGCGGGATGAAACGATCTTGAATGCACTGGCTGAGCCGCGCCCTTTGGCGGATATTTGTTCCATGGGATTGATTTACGGCAAGAAATTTCTCATCGATGAATGGGTGCGCGCATGGGACGCCCAAGCCATTCAAAAACATCTCGATCACCTGATCACAAGAGGCATGATCAAATGCTCGGATGGTATATATATCCGAATTTAGATGGTAATTCGTAGTACGTTTCTCAAACGAGATCTACAACTTCATCCATGACAGAAGCAAACATTTTTCTTTCTGAAGTCAATAAATGATCAATCTTGACGAAGATGCAGGATTACAATCCGTTATCATTGATGTTATTTCCGCAATAATTATGATAAAGATGATGGCAATATTGATTGCTGAATGTGGGTGCCTGGAGCAAACGGATACATTTTTTAAAATATTGTGACAACGTCGGGAAACCAGATGGTAAAAAGGAGAAAACAAACCTCAGCATGTGGCATCAGAAGAAACCGGTCTACTTGACTCAATTCAATCATTTCCTGGTCAGGAATTACACTTTTTATGCTACTAGAAAGGATGAGCACTGATACGTCCAGAAAGCCACCGCAACTGTAATCATGCTCTTGTAGGAAAGATCTGTCTATATGATTCGAAAAATCGCGGGAATCCTTGCCGAAACGAAATCTATCCGGGGAATCCTTGAGCATCCGGCGGATCTCTCGGAATTCCGAGAACGTCTGACACCACAGTTGATTGCCGGACTGATCCTGATGGGATTCAGCTACATTATCGGCTGGCCGGCCGTGACCGCCTTGAGCATGCTTGCCGTTTATTTGCACGAGCCCCTGATCGCCATCATCGGCTGTCCAACGACCTATGGTTTTTCCTGCGTGGTTTTTTTTATCGGTGCTTGGTTCGCCCGCGCCCCCCATTACATGGGGGTCGTGACAAGATATGCCATTGGCAAACTCTTTCTAAAACTCCTCCGCTAGGAGTCTGTCGGACGTTTCCACTGCAAGATGATGCAGTCATTTCTCTTTGAGAGTTTGAGTTTTACAGAATGGGCGTGAAAATTATCCAATATGACCGAAAGACGTCATTTTTTACTTCCGCAATAAAAAGAAGAAAGGTTTCGGCTCGAGAAAGGGACGGTCATGAATATTGTTAATGCAGACGCTGCCGTAAATAATCCGGTTTCCGGTTGGAATTTTTTTGATCGTTTGTACTGCATTTCTCTGCAAGAACGTGAAGATCGTCGCAAGTCGGCGCTCAAAGAATTTTCAAAAGTGGGGCTGGCTGATAGAGTTGAGTTCGTAATTGATGAACGTCATCCGTACAATATTGAGCAGGGAGTGTATGAATCCCACATGATGTGCCTGCGTAAAGGGTTGGAGGCAGGTGCGAGAAATATCGTTGTTTTTGAAGACGATGTAGAATTTGACCGCTTTGATCCACAACGGTTAAGAAGTTGCACTGGATTTTTGAGACAACATCCGGAATGGAAAGTTTTGTTTCTCGGAGCTTTAATTCGCTCCAGCCGTAAAACTACTAATCCGTGCGTACAGAAAGTTCGTTACCAGAGTCTGAGCCATGCCTACGCTTTAAATCGGCATTATGCGGAAACTTTAGCATATGAGCCCTGGCAGGGCATTGTTAACGACATTCTATTTCGGCCGCTGACTGATGATGTCTATGCAATTTATCCTATGTGCGCATTTCAAAATAATTTTACCTCGGATAATTACAAGTATCCCACACTTGTGCTAATCCGGCGCTTGTTAGGCGGGCTTAAGCGTATTCAAAAAGCATTTGAATTCTACCATCGACACACAATTGGTATTTATGCCGCGCATGTCATTGTTATTTTACTTATACTGCTCGTTTTTTTCTATTGATTTAAATTATTGCCGCTATTTCCGCCGGTCCTGCCATCAAAAACGGGTGGTGAAATTCGGGGAGCGGCTATCGCTTATTTCCATCGGTAATCGATAAACTTTAACCGCCTTGATTTCGTTTGTTAGTAGGTGTTGTCAAGGGATTACCGAAATGTTCTCCAGAGGAGGCAGCTCCATTTGCGCGAAGAGGAGAATGGTCGTCTTTCATTCATGGGCATGGTGAGCTCCTTCGGGAGGCGGCCTCAAACTTAAATCGCCCCATATCTCGATACTACGCTGCAATAAAATCGCCTTGACAAACGAGGCCCGCCTTCGTATCCTTGCCCAGCAGAAAAGCGAGACCTTATCAATAATTATCAATTAATTGAGCAGCACCGCATATTTCCCGCCTGCATGGAAAAGATGGGGCTCAAGTGCCTGATGAGAGTATTTTACTGGGCGAAAAATGAGGTTCGGATTTCAAAAGGAGGAGCGTCATTTCCGATGCCCATGAGAAAGGCAGGGGCGATCGCCCTGAACAAGGGGTATGGGAAACATTCAGTGGATTTTGATTGAGGTGACGGGATGAATGTCGGGGAATGGATTTTCAAGCGGGCGGCGATCTATCCGAAGGGGTTGTTCCTGAAGGAGGAGGAAGCGCGCTCCTTCACGAATCGCGAGTTCAACGAGCGGGTGAACCGCATGGCCCACGCGCTGACGGCTTGGGGGGTCGGCAAGGGTGAACGGGTGGCCGTTCTGATGACCAACGCATCGGAGTTTCTGGAGATATTTTTCGCATGCGCCAAGACGGGGGCGATCATGGTGCCCGTCAATTTTCGCCTGGCCGTGCCGGAGCTCGCATACATCTTTCGGGACAGCGCCCCCCGGGTTCTCGTCTATTCGGCGGACTTTACCGCCAAGGTCGGGGAGGTGAAGGCCTTCCTGCCGGGGCTGCCGCACTGCTTCCGTCACGGCGGAGCTGCCGGAGACGATCCCCTTCTCGTGGAAGCCGTTGCCCCCTTTCCGGTCGCGGAACCGCTCCCACGGGAAGAGATTACGCTCGTCGATCCCCTGTTCATCATGTACACCTCCGGGACGACGGGGGATCCCAAGGGGGCGGTGCTGACGCACGGCAATGTCCTGTTCGGTTCGATCAACACGGTGATCGGTTGCGGGATCAACCGCTCCTACAAATCTCTCGTCGTAGCCCCCCTGTTCCACATCGGCGCCCTCGGCGCCTCGGCCCTGCCGATCCTCTATGCGGGCGGCTCCCTCGTCCTCAAGGGGTTCTACAACGCCGCCGAGGTGATCGGCCTCATCTGCCGGGAGAAGATCAATTACATGTTTGCCGTGCCCGTCATGTTCCAGCTCCTTACCCGGACCGAGGAATGGGAGAAGGCGGATTTTTCCCACATCCATTTCTTCATCGCCGGCGGGGCGCCCATGCCCCTGCCGGTGATCCGCAAATACCAGGAGGAGAAGGGGATCTTCTTTGCCCAGGGATATGGGATGACGGAGACCTTCCGTCTCACCTCCCTGGATCTCGAGGATTCGATCCGGAAGGCCGGTTCCGTGGGCAAGGAGGTGCTCCACGTCGAGCTTAGGATCGTGGATGAGCAGGACCGGGACGTGGCACCCGGCGAGGCGGGGGAGATCATCGTCAAGGGGCCCAACGTCTTCGCCGGTTACTGGAAAAAACCCGCCGAGACGGAAGAGGCGATGCGGGGCGGATGGTTTCACACGGGGGATATGGGACAGCGGGATGAGGAGGGATTCATTACCATCGTCGGCCGCAAGGTGGAGATGATCATCAGCTCCGGGGAAAACATCTACCCGGCCGAGGTGGAACGGGTCATCCAGGCCCTGCCGGAGGTGCGGGAGGCGGCCGTCGTCGGGATGCCGGACCGGAAAAAGGGGGAGGTCGTGGCCGCCTTTGTGCTGCTCAAGGACGGGACGCAACTAACCGAAGAGGCGCTGCTCGCGGCCATCCGGGACCGGATCGCCCTTTTCAAACTTCCCAAGAAGATCGTCTTCGTCGAGGATTTCCCCCGCAATTCCGCAGGCAAGATCCTGAAGAAGGAGATGAAGGAACGGTTGTCGTAAACGCCGGGAAAACACAGGGAGAGGGAATCATGAGTGAACAACAGATTGCCATCGTTACGGGCGGTAGCCGCGGGATCGGCCGGGCCATCGCCGTCGATCTGGCCGCGCATGGGTATCGAATGGTAATCACTTATAAGGCCAACGACGAGGCGGCGGCGGAGACGCTGCGGCTGATCCGGGAGGCCGGCGGCCATGGTGAGGCGGTGAAGTTCGATGTCGGCAACGCCGCCGAGGCGGAAGGCGCGGTCAACGACCTTGTGGGGCGGCTGGAGCGGATCGATGTGCTGGTGAACAACGCCGGGGTGACGGCGGACGGTCTTTTCCTGATGATGTCCCGGAGGGACTGGAACGCGGTGATCGATACGACCCTCCACGGATTCTTCAACATGACCAAGCCGGTCCTGCGCAAAATGCTGCGCCGAAAAAGCGGGTCCATCGTCTCGCTGTCGTCCGTTTCGGCCCTGGTCGGCAACCGGGGGCAGGCCAATTACGCCGCGGCGAAGGCCGGTCTCATCGCCGCCAGCCGCGTCCTAAGTTCTGAGGTGGCCCGGCTCGGGGTCCGGGTGAACGTCGTGGCGCCGGGGTTGGTCGACACGGACATGATCCGGGACGCCCCGATGGAACACATCAAGCAGATGATCCCGATGGGGCGGATCGGCCGGCCCGAGGAGGTGGCGAAGGTGGTCCGCTTTCTCTGCTCCGACGATGCCTCCTACATCACCGGGCAGGTCATCTCCGTGAACGGGGGGATGTTCTAAGCATGAAGACAGTCGTTATGGCTCCGGCAAGTAAACATGTTAAAAATTGTCATGCCGGACTTGATCCGGCATCCAGTCCGATTCTGGATTCCCACTTTCGCGGGAATGACGACTTCGACCTATCTCGTTCCCGGAGTAAAATCAAACTACTGCGTTGTTCTGTCGTCCCTCTGTTCGCGCTGCTCTTTCTGCTGCCCCTCGTCATTGCCTGGGCCGACAGCTGGGAAGGGCTCCGCGAGGCCTCCCGCCGGATCACCTCCGTCGAGGCCCGCTTCGTGCAGAAAAAGACCCTGCCGATGCTCTCCAGGCCGTTTGTCTCCGAGGGCCGGTTTTTCTACCAGGCCCCCGCGCAGCTCCGCTGGGAATACGACCGTCCCGTCCGGAGCGTCCTGATCATGAACAACGGCGCCGTGAAGCGCTACCTCCGGGATCCGGGCGGCTGGCGCGAGGATGCCGGCGCCTCACTGACCGCCATGCGGGTGGTCCTGGAGGAGATCGCGAACTGGCAGCAGGGCCGATTCGACGCCGATCCCCATTTTCAGGCCTCGCTGTCGACCGATCCGGAGCCGCGGGTGACGCTCGTTCCCCGGGAACCATCCTGGGGCAAGATGATCCGGCGGATCGAACTGACCCTTTCCCGGGAGCAGGCCGGCGTGATGAAGGGCGTCCGGCTGGTGGAGGACGAACGCAGCTTCACCGATCTAAGTTTCAGCCAGGTCCGGACCAATCGGCCTTTGCCCGCTTCCCTGTTTGTGAACGTGGAATAAACGCGATGCTACGCCATCTTGCCCTGCTTCTCTTGCTGCTC
Source organism: Syntrophaceae bacterium (assembly GCA_003141195.1). Lineage (GTDB taxonomy): Bacteria > Desulfobacterota > Syntrophia > Syntrophales > UBA5619 > UBA5619. The sequence continues at coordinate 26,864 of PLLC01000002.1, read as the reverse complement.
CTGACCGTCAACGCCTGCACGGGATTGAAGCCCCTGATCCCCCTCGACCCGGCCCGGAAAACCTCCGTGCTGGAGGAGTGCCGGCGCCCTTTTCTGCCGGGGAGCTACCGTCTCGTTCACGAGCTGGAAACGGTCATGCCCGATGGCACGAAGGGGACGGCCGTCGGGGTTCTGGTGGCCGATCCCCGGACACGGGGTTTCCGGACGGCGCTCATGACCATTGAGGGGTGGGTGCTGTTCGACTTGGAAGCGGGGGAGACGCTGACCGTCCACCGGGCCGTGCCGCCCTTCGACGCGCCGGCATTTGCAGCAGCTCTTGCAGAAGATATCCGTCTGGCCTTTTTCTCACCCGGAGGGGAGCCGGCGGCCTGGGGAGAGGGGGAAGAGGGCGCCCTGGTCTGCCGCTTCGAACGCGCCGATGGGCGGCTGGTGGAGGTCATGACGCTCAGGGACGGCGACCTGGAGATCCGCCTTTATGGGACTGGACAGGAGGTCCGAAAAAGGGTAAAAATGGCCCTCCCGCAGAGGCCCGGCCTGGCCGAAACGCTTACGATCCGGGGAGGCTGGCCGCCTTACACGCTGAAGCTCAGGCTTCTGGAAAGCGAGGCTCTGGACAACGATTCCGGGCCGGCGCCGGCGGCGACGCTCCCCGGCGGGCAACCTTCCGGCCCCGGGAGCGGAAGTGAGAAAGGGAAAAGGATTCCATGAAATTTCGCCTCATCTATCCCCGCTGGCAGAAGCTGGAGCGGCAGACGGAATTCCATCTGCCCCCGCATGGCCCGGTGGTCTTTGCCGCGACCCTGCCGCCGGATTGGGAGGTGGAGTTCATCGACGAGAACGTGGAATCCCTTCCTACTTCTGACGACGTCGATTTTGTCGGCATCTCCATGATGCTGACCTGTCAGGTGAAGCGGGGTTGGGAGATCGCGGATCACTACCGGAGCCGGGGCGTCAGGGTGATCTGCGGGGGGATCGGAACGATGCTCCATGCCGAGGAGACAAGGCAGCACGCCGACGCCGTTTTCCTGGGCGAGGCCGAGGGTCGGATGGATGAGATCTTTGCCGACTGGCGGCAGGACTGCCTCAAGCCCGTCTACGACTTCTTCGCCGCACCGCCGCCGCCGGAGATCATCGGTCCCGCCCGACGCGACATCCTGAAGCGGGATTTCTACAATTACAAGGGGATCCAGATGGTGGACCTCGTGCATGCCTCACGGGGCTGCCGGTTCAACTGCTACCCCTGCTGTGTCAGCTACCTCGGGGGAAGGCGCTTTCGTCCACGACCCGTGGATCGGGTGATCGCGGAGATGGCCGCGATCGACAACAACCGCCTGTTCATCGTGGACAACTCCCTGGCCCAGGACCGCAAGTGGGAGATCGAACTCTTCCGCGAGATGATCTCCCTGAAAAAGAAGTGGTGCTGCCATCCCATCGAGGAGGATGACGAGGTCCTCGACCTGGCTGCCCGGGCCGGGGCCTGGTACGTCTACCAGGCCGTCTTCGACACCTCGGACCACATCCGCAACCGGGTGAAGCGGTATCACGACCATGGCATCGCCGTGGAGGGGACGGTTCTGCTGGGACTGGACGACCAGACGGAGGACGACATCCGCAGGCTTGTCGATTTCCTCCAGGAGATCGAGCTGGATCTGGCCGAGTTCACCGTGCTCACCCCCTTTCCCCATACCCGGACGTTCGACGATTTCGAGCGGGAAAAGCGGATTCTCAGCTACGACTGGGACGCCTACACGGCCGACCGCGTCGTCTTCCGGCCGCGGCAGATGAGTCCGGAGCGTCTCCAGGAACTACATGCGTACGCCTGGGAGACCTTTTACCGGGAGGAACCCCAGAACTACAAGATGTTCAAGCTCTTCAAACTGGTCGTGGAAAAGGAGAAGGCGGACGAGACCTTCCGTCCCCGGCGGCGTGATCTTGTCGTTCGCCGCTTCGGCCGCGAAGGCGGTCCGGGGACGGTCGGCGAGACAACAAAATGCTGAAAGAGATGTGGGGAAAAGAGTTTAAATATGGTTCCCCAATCATAGGGAGAAGATGTGAAAACAACCGCAAAACAAATGGAGATTCGTGAAGTGGTGATCGGGGAGGGGTCGGTTTCCCTGTCCGGAATCGTTGCCGTGGCCAGGCGGGGCATTCCCGTCCGGATTGTTGGGAGCGCCGCCTTCCGGGGACGGATGGAACGCGCCCGGGGGTTGGTGTACGCGGCCATCGAGGCCGATGTTCCCGTTTACGGCGTGACCACGGGGTATGGAAAATCGTGCGGGAACCGCCTGCGGAAGGCATCCGTCCTGAACGGGGGGGCAAACCTGATGCGCTTTCACGGCTGCGGGACGGGCGAGCCGCTGGGTGTGGAGGAAACGCGGGCGGCCATGCTCTGCCGGTTGCTCTGTCTGGCCCGCGGCTATTCGGGGGTCTCGATCACGCTGTTGGAGCATCTCGCGGCATTTCTCAACGCCGGCATCACCCCGGTCGTTCCCTGCGAAGGCTCCGTCGGCGCCTCCGGTGATTTGACGCCCCTCTCCTATATCCTGGCCGCCCTGGCCGGCGAACGGGAGGTATTTTACGGGGGGGAGCGTATGCCGGCGGTCCGGGCATTGCGGAAGGCAAAACTGAAATCTTACCGTTTCGGACCGAAGGAGCCGCTCGCCCTGATCAACGGAACCTCCGTCATGACCGGGATCGCCGCCGTGAACCTCGACCGTGCGGAACATATTTTAGAGGCGGCCATCGGCGCCTCCGCCCTCTCTGTTCACGCACTGCAGGGCAAGGCAGACCATTACCATCGCGTCATCGGCGAGGCCAAACCCTTCCCCGGACAGATCTACGTTGCCGACCGGATCCGGCGGCTTCTGACCACTCGGGTCAAGGAGACGCAACTGGAGGCGACCGGTCCGGAGACCCTCCAGGATCCGTATTCCCTGCGCTGCGCCCCGCAGATCCTGGGAGTCCTGTCCGATGCCCTGACCTGGCTCCGTCCGTGGGTGGAGATCGAGGCGAACAGCGCCAACGATAACCCTCTCTTTGCCGAGGAGATGGACCGGCCTTTGACGGGGGGGAACTTCTACGGGGGCCATATCGCCTTTGCGATGGATGCCCTGAAGATGGCGCTGGCGTCGGTCGCCGACATGGCGGACCGGCAGGTGGCCCTGCTGGTCAATCCCAACGTGAACCGCGGGCTTCCGGCCGACCTCGTCCGCGTGACCGGAGAGGCCCGCCTCCACAACCACGGGTTCAAGGCCATGTCCATCACCGCTTCCGCGCTGACGGCGGAGGCGCTGAAGGCGACCATGCCGGCCGCCTCCTTCTCCCGGTCCACCGAATCCCACAACCAGGACAAGGTCAGCATGGGAACCATCGCGGCACGGGATGCGTCCCGCGTCTGCACCCTTGCGGAACGGGTCGTGGCCATCCATCTGCTGGCGGCGGCCCAGGCCTGTGAGATCCGGGGACGCATGGAGGCCCGTCCCCGCCTCGCCTTGCGGCTTGAGGAGCTGCGCCGGCTGGCGGCGCCAACGTACAAAGACCGGCCCATGGACGCCGATATCGAGGCCGTGGCCCGCGAGATTTCCGAGAACGGTTTTCCAAAGGAGAACAGATGGAAGCGCAGAAACGCCAGAGTCACGAAATAAAGATGAAGGTGCCTTTTTTCGATCTTGATCCCCTGCAGATCGTCTGGCACGGTAATTATCTGAAATATTTCGATATCGCCCGTTCTGAACTTTTCGACGGTCTCGGCGTGGATCTCTTCGAATTTCACGACCGGACCCGTTACATCTTTCCGATCATCCGCAGTTCCGTCAAGCATATCCACCCGCTGAAGCGGGGGGACGAATTCATCTGCCGGGCCACCGTGAAGGATGCCCGTTCCAAGATCGTCGTCGCCTTCGAGATCCGCCTCGTTGCGGATGGAACGATCTGCGCCCGGGGGACGACGGAACAGGCTGCCGTCCTGGCCCCGGAGATGGAGATGGTTTACACGATTCCGGAAGAGATCAGCCGGGCGCTGGGGTTCTAAAGATGGAAACGCCTTTTCCGCAGGCCCTGATCGCAGGCTTCGAACGGGTCGCCGCCTGGGCGGACCTCTTGGACGAGATCAACGTCTTTCCGGTGGCCGACGGCGATACGGGACGGAACCTCGTGGTCAGCCTCTCTCCGCTGCGGCAGGCGGTTCAGGGGCGGGAGCGGCTCATTCGGGAGCTGCTCCTGACGGCCCGGGGAAATTCCGGAAACATCGCCGCGCGGTTTTTCTCCGGCCTCCTCATGGCCGATTCGGTTCGAAACCTCGCCGGCGCCGTCCGGCAGGGGCAGGGCCGGGCCTGGCAGGCGGTGAACGACCCAAAACAGGGCACGATGCTGACCGTCTTCGATGCACTGGCGGAGGCCCTGGAGGAGGGTCCGGCGACATTTGACGGGCCATGGCGCGAGCGGGTGCTTCAAAGACTCGAAGGGGCGGTGCTCTCCACGCCGGAAATACTGCCGAAGCTCAAAACGGCCGGCGTCGTCGATGCCGGCGCCCTGGGCATCTTCATCTACCTGGACGGTTTTTTCAGCGTCCTTGCGGGAGACGGCGACGGATTCAGACCCGTCACGGAGATCTTCAAGGATTATCTCAAGGTCTCTCCGGCCTTTTCGGAGGAAGGGGAAACGGGTTGCTGCGTGGATATGGTGCTCCAGGTTAAAGGCGAAGCCGGGGATGATATCCGGAGGCTTTCCGCCGTCGGGGAAAGCGTCGTCGTCCTCCGGGACGGGGATTATTGGAAGGTCCATCTCCACGCCCGCGACGGCCGGAAGGCCCGGGGGGATCTGGCCGCCTTCGGAAAGGTGGTCCGGTGGTCCGCCGACGATCTGGGCGCCCAGGTCCGTTCCTTTCGCCGGCGGCCGGTCGAACAGGCCATGCATATCATGACGGACGCCGCGGGTTCCATCAGCCGCGAGACGACGGCGGGGTTGGGGGTGACAATCCTGGACAGCTACATTACCGTCGGGGAGAGATCGCTCCCCGAGACCCATTTTGCCGCGGAAGAGCTCTATGCGGCCATGCGCAGGGGGGTAAAGGTCTCCACCGCACAGGCCTCCGTCTTCGAGCGCCATGAACATTATCGGAGCGTACTGGACCGTTATCCCCGGGTCCTCTACCTGTGCGTCGGTTCCGCGTTCACGGGGAACTGCGGGGAGGCGCTGGCGTGGCAGCAGCAGCACGACCGGGAGGGGCGCTTCACGATCATCGACAGCGGGGCGGCGTCGGGACGCCTGGGACTTCTATCTTTGGCCACGGCCCGTTTCGCCCGCGGAACCCGCGATGCCGAGGCGGTGATCCGCTTTGCCCGCGAAGGCGTGGCGCGCTGTCAGGAATATGTGTTTCTGGATACGCTCCGGTACCTGGCGGCCGGCGGACGGCTTTCCCGGACCGGCGCCTTTTTCGGCGACATGCTACATATGAAACCCGTGATCAGTCCCCTCGCCGAAGGGGCCAGGAAGGTGGGGGTCGTCCGGAACCGGACAGAACAGTTGAAATTCGCCGTGGAGAAACTGACCGCCGCGCTGGATAAAGACAAGCGAGCCTTGATCATGATCGAGTATACCGACAACCTCGCATGGGTGACTAAAAAGGTGCAGCCGGAAATCGTGCGGCGCTGGCCGAGGGCGGAGATCATTCTCCATCCGATGTCCCTGACCTCCGGGGCGCACATGGGCCCGGGGACTTGGGCCGTGGCCTTTCTGCCGGAACGAGTATGACGGAGGAGCGCGCATACGGGACTCCGGCCGGTCGCTTTGCAGTCCTGATCCCGGTCTACAATCACGCCGGGGGGGTCGTCTCCGTGATCGAACGGGTCCTTGCTCTGGATTTGCCCGTCTGGGTCGTCGACGACGGATCGACGGACGGGACGGCGGCGGGCCTCGCACGTTTTGGGGGGATCACGGTCCTGCGGCACGAGAAAAACCGCGGCAAAGGGGCGGCTCTCCTGACCGGGTTTGAGGCCATGGCGGGAAAGGCGGACTGGGCGGTGACGCTGGATGCGGATGGGCAGCATGACCCCAAGGATGTTTCCGGTTTGATCCGGATCATCCCCACGGGCCTTCGTCCCATTGTCATCGGCCGACGGGAGGGGATGGTCGGGGACGATGTCCCCTGGACGAGCCGCTTCGGACGGAAATTCTCCAATTTCTGGGTCCGGGTTGCGGGTGGGCCCGTCCTTTCCGACACCCAGAGCGGCATGCGCATCTACCCGCTGCCGGAAGCACTCGGACTGGGCGTGCGCGCCCGGCGGTTTCAATTCGAGGTGGAGATTCTGGTCCGGGCGCGGTGGCAGGGGATTCCCGTCATCGAGGCGCCGGTCGACGTATCTTACACACCCGGGATGAAGCGGGTTTCGCATTTCCGGCCCTTCGTCGATTTCTGCAGAAATTCAGGGACATTCAGCCGGTTGATCTTCCTGCGGATCCTTATCCTCCTTTTTGGGGACAGATTTTAATCTGTCCCCAACGGGGACGGGGACAGATTTTAAATCTGTCCCCAATCATAGGAGACACGATGTTTTTCCAACGTTACCGTTTCCGCTGGTCCCTGATCGCCGCCGTCGCGGCGGTCCTGGGGGCCGTCCTGCTCTACGAATCCTACGGTATCCGGATCGAAACGGACATCCTGGCATCGCTGCCCCGTCACGATCCGGTTCTGGCGGACGCCCACCGGGTTATCCGCCATCTCCCCATCCAGGACCGGCTGATCATCGATGTTGCGATTCGGGGAGGAGACAGCGACGTCCTGGCTGCCGGAGCCGATATGATCGAGGCGGGGCTTCGCGAAAGCAGTTTGTTCCGGCAGGTGGGGATGCAGCAGATCGAAGCGCTCTTCCCGGAACTCGTAGACCACATCGTCGGTCATCTCCCCCTGCTTTTCGACGGGCCGCAGATGGAAGCGCAGATCGCGCCGCTCCTCGCCCCGGCCGAGCTGCGCCGGATTCTGGCGGAGGATCTCAAGGTTGTGCAGGGGCTCGAAGGGATCGGTCAGGCCGACCTCATCGCCCGCGACCCCCTAGGCCTCCGAAACCTGGTCCTGCCCCGGATGTCCCAGCTTCTGCCGAGCCGGGACGCCCAACTCTATCGGGGGAAGCTGATCTCCCGGGACGGAGGACATCTGCTCGTCATGGCGGAACTCAAAGGTTCCGCGACGGATACGACCTATTCCCGGGCCATTCCTATACTCATCAAGACGCTCGGGGAGAAGCTCAACGGCCAGGTTCAGTCCCGCGGCATCCGCTTCATTCTGACGCCGGCGGGGGTCTACCGGGCCGCGTTGGACAACGAGAATGCTGCCCGGCGGGACATGAGGATGGCGATCATCCTGACGACACTTGGGATCGCCTTCCTGCTGATCGTCACCTTTCCGCGGCCCCTCGACGGGCTTCTGGCCCTGCTCCCGTCGACGGCCGGCGCCATTCTCGCCCTGCTGGTCTGCTCGTTCCTCTTTCCCTCCCTCTCTATTTTGGCGGTCAGCTTCGGCGGGGCAATCATGGCCTTCACGGTGGATCTGGGGATCGCTTATCTGCTGTTTCTCGACCGACCCTGCGAGGTCTCGGGACGCCAGGCCGCCCGTGAGGTTCTGGCGGCGGAGATCCTGGCCGCCCTGACGACGATCGGCGGCTTTCTGATGCTGCTGTTGAGCCGGTTCCGCGTCCTGGCCGAGATCGGCGTCTTTGCGGCTCTGGGGGTGACCTTCACCTTTCTTTTTGTCCACTGGATTTTTCCCCGGATCTTTCCCGTCATGCCGCCGGCCCTGAAGACCCGGGACCCATGGCTGAGCCGGATTCTGGACCGGATCGCGCTCTCGGGGGGAAAAGCGAAACTCGTGGCGGTTGCGCTTTTCTTCGGCGTCATGCTCTGTTTCGCCCGTCCCGTTTTTCAGGTAGACATTAACGCGATGAATTCCCTGAGCGAAGAGAGCGTTGCCGCAGAAAAGACGCTCCAGCGGATCTGGGGGGATCTGATGAGCAGGGTCTACCTCATGATCGAGGGAGAAAATCTGGCGGATCTTCAGGCCAAAAGCGACCGCCTGGCCGGGATGCTCCGGGACGATCTCAACCGGGGAACAGTCGGGGCGTCCTTCGCCCTTTCCGACCTCTTCCCCGGGGAGGCGCTGGCAAAGAGCCATGCGGCGGACTGGAACGCTTTCTGGACGCCGGGCCGCGTGGCGGAACTCCGGCGGGAACTCAACCGGGCGGCCCTGGAGATGGGATTCGCCCCGGACGCCTTCGGGGCCTTCGTGAACTCCCTGTCCGAGGCGCCTCCGGCCGCCGCGGCGATCCCGGAAAAGTTCGCCGGTTTCCTGGGCATCGCGGCGGAGAAATCCTCCCGGGTGCAGGTCTCCATGGTGACGCCGGGCCCGGCCTATGATGCGGAGCCGTTCTTCACCCGGTATGCGGCGACGAACCTCGTCAGCATCTTCGATGCGGGTCTCTTCAACCGGCGGCTGGGGGAGGTCCTCGTTTCGATCTTCACCGAGATCGCCCTCATCACGGGCCTCGGGATCGTCCTGGTCGTCTTTGTCTTCTTCCTGGACTGGCGCCTCTCCCTGATCGTACTGGCGCCGGTGGCCTTCGCCCTCGTCTGCACGCTGGGGACCCTGAAGCTTCTGGGCCATCCGGTGGACATCCCCGGGATCATGCTCTGGATCGTGATCATGGGGATGGGGATCGACTACGGGATCTACTATACCTGCTCTTACCAGCGGTATCTCGATGAGCGCCATCCCTCGATGAGTCTGATCCGCCAGGCGATGTTCCTGGCGGGGGCGACTACCCTGATCGGGTTCGGCGTCCTGGCCGGGGCCCGGCACGCGGTCCTGAAGAGCATTGGCCTGACATCATTGTTGGGGATCGCCTATTCCCTCGTCGGGGCTTTTCTGATCGTTCCGCCGCTGGTGAAACGGGCGCTCGTCCCCGTGGCTCTCCCGCCGGAAGCCCTGGAGGCCGGGTCGTCCCGCCATACCGGGCGGACGCTCCTGCGGTACCGTCACATCGAGACCACCCCGCGTCTCTTCGCCCTCTGGAAGATCCGCCTCGATCCGATGTTTCCCCGTCTGGCGGCCTTCATGAAGAACCCCCGACACATCCTTGACATCGGGTGCGGCTATGGCGTTCCGTCCGTCTGGCTCCTGGAGTTGTTCCCCGCAGCCACGGTGTGCGGTCTGGATCCGGATGAGGAACGGGTCCGCGTCGTCCGGTCCGCCCTTGGGGAAAGAGGCGACGTCCGGACGGGCCGGGCGCCTGACCTTGCGGAGTTGCCGGACCAGGCCGACACGGCCCTGATCCTTGACGTCATCCACATGCTGGACGATGCAGCGTTGCGCGAGACGCTCAGAATTCTGCACGAAAAGCTCATCCCCGGCGGCCGGCTCGTCATCCGGGTCACGATCCCCACGGACCATTCCCGGTCCCTGAAGCGGCGCATCGAGGAATTTCGGCTGAAGCTCCACCATATGTATCCCCCGTACCGGACGCAGGCCTCCCTGGAGACGATGATCGTCACGGCCGGTTTTGATATCGCCGCAATCCAGGCGGACACGCCGGAGAGAGAGGAGTGCTGGTTCGTCGCCGATCGCCGTCTGCCGGAGGGAACTGAACCATGAAGGATTTTGTCTACCGCTGCCTCGTCGTCCTGCAGAAGAAATTCGGGAATTGGATCTTTCTGCTGATCGCCTGGCATGTGGCGACGGGGTATTTCCTCATGTTTCCCTGTCGCGTCGCCGTAAGCGTCCGCTTCTACCGCCGCCTCTTCCCGGACCGGGGGCGCCGCTATGCCCTTTGGTGCGCCTGGCAGCAGTATCACCATTTCGTCTACGTCTTCCTGGACCGGTTCCGCCTGGCGGAAGGCGATGCTCTCGTGATGACGCACGAGGGATTGGAGCATATCGTCGCGGCCGCCGAAAGCGGCCGGGGGGGAATCATCCTCATGTCCCACGTGGGCAGCTGGGAAATCGCCGCCCGGCTCCTCCGGCATCAGGGCCGGGAACATCCCCGCATGAGGCTGCTCCTCTACCTGGGGGCGAAACACCGGGAGCAGATCGAACGGCGGCAGAAGAAGAGCGTCGAAGAGAGCGGAATCCGCGTCATTTCTGTTCCGGAGAACGGGGGCTCGGCCATGGACATCCTGGAGGGCTTGAATTTCCTGCGGGAGGGGGGGATGGTCTCGCTGACGGGGGACCGGCTGTGGAACCGGGAGCAGCGGGCCGTCACCGTCCGGTTTGCCGGCGGCAAGGCTCGGATTCCCGAGGTCCCCTACCTCCTGGCTATGTTGTCCGGAGCGCCGCTTTTGATCTTTTTCGGCTATCGCACGGGAAAGGGGGCGTATCATCTCATCACGAAGCCGCCCCTCTGTATCGTTCCGGCCTCACGCGCCGAGCGTCGCAAGGCCGTCGCGACGGCAGCCCAAACCTATGCGGATCTGCTGGCCGAAACCGTGCGGTCCCATCCCTATGAGTGGTATCACTTCGAACCTTTCCTCATGGCGGCGGGGGAAAATACGGATCCATCGCGGGGTCATCGTTGATCTTCGGAAGCGCAACCGCGGCAAGGGCATGTGGCAATATCGCTCTGTTCATCGCAGGACTCCTCCGGAAGGAAAAACGACCGGGCCGGGGGGCCGGGACGAGGCTCAGGATCGCGATGGGGAAAGATGACATCTGAAAAACGAAGGCTGGAAGAGATGATTCCCGCCCTGATTCTGCCCGACGGGTATCGGGGTAAGATTCTCCTCGTTTTGATCGCCGTCGGGGAGGAGAGCCTGGCGGAGCTCCGTTCGGGGGATCTGTGGCACCGGGAGATTCTCCGGAACACGGAGGATGAGGTCTTCAACCTCGGGCTGACGGATGCGCAGGTGAACGAACTGGGGGGCGCATTCCTTTTCTTTGAGGCGGATGGATCGATCCGGATCCGGAGCGGCAGCGACGAGTTCGGGACCGGTGATCGGGATTATGCCGCGGAGCTCGTGAAGGCCGCCCGCCGCAGCGCAGGATTGTCGTCTCGTCCGGAGAAATGGCTGGAGAAATGGCTTGACTTTTGCCTGTATTTAGGCGTACAGCGCAGCCAAATGCCGGGGGATGCAAGGCGGACGTCCAGGGTAAGACCGGCAGGATCCGCACATAGACAGAATGAAGCGTAAGGTGAACCGCCGGACTCTTCAGAGTCTGGGCGGTTTTTTCTTTGTCAGACCTTCATGCACCGGCCGGATGCCGCGCGGCATGAACAGGCCCCGGAACCATTCCTTCCCCTCGCCAGGGAAAAGTGGAGGGGTATTCCGAAACGAATTAGGAGGCGAACCATGAACAAAAATCTGTATGTAGGGAACCTGTCACAGAAAGTCACGGATGACGACCTGCGGAAAAATTTTTCCGAGGCCGGGACGGTTGTATCGGCGGCCATTATCAAGGACAAGTTCTCCGGGGTTTCGCGGGGCTTCGGCTTCGTAGAGATGGAGACCGAGGAGGGCGCCCAGGAGGCAATCAAAAAGTTCAACGGAGGCGATCTCGACGGGAAAACGATTACCGTGAATGAAGCCCGGCCGAAAACGGAGTCCAGCGGCCCAAGGCGGGATCAGGACCGGGGCGGGCGGGGCGGCGGCGGAGGCCGTGGCAGATATTAATTAAGGGATAATCAGGGGAAAACTGGGAAGTCCTCCACGGTCCGCTTTTGCAGACGGCTGGGGTTCCCACCGATTTCATCCCCCGGGAAAATGCCGGTTGACAACAGGCTTCGGCCCGGTGTCAACCGGTTTTTTTTATGTGCGCCCGATCGCTTGCTATGTCCCGAAGACTTCCGCAACGGTCTTCCATCGCGCCATCGGGACGGTCGCCGGGCTTCCCGTACGGGCGCCGGGAATCTTCCCGCTATGAGCGGTAAACGGTTTCATCCTATCTCAAGTCCCATCCGCTTTCCTTTCTACAACGAATCCGCAAGCAAAACCGCTAACCATACCCCAGCTCCTCCAGACGCTCCTCGTCGATCCCGAGGAAGTGGGCGACTTCGTGGACGACCGTGATTTCGATCTCCCACTCCAACTCCCCGACGGTTTCGCACATTTCCTCGAGGGGCTCCTGAAAGATGTAGATCGTGTCCGGATAGAGGGGTAGTGGAGCGAAGAAGGAGTGTTCCTGAAGCGAGGCCCCCCAGTAAAGGCCGAGGAGCGGTTCGTCGGGGGGATAGCCCATCTCCTCCAGCATCTCCGGCGTCGGCCGCTTCTTCACGGTGAGGACGACGTTGTCCATCCGCTCCCGGATCTCTGTCGGAATGCGTTTGTAAGCGCGCCGGACCGCCCTGTCGAACTCCTTCGGATTCAGTTTCATGACCATCGACAAAATGAGTCCGGATAAATGATCAACCGGGTAGGTTGGAATACCGGAGTAGTTAAGATCAATTTACGCCTTGTCCTTGTAGCCGAACTCCTGGAGCATCCGGGGGTCGTGGGTCCAATCCTTCGCGACGCGGACGAAGAGTTCAAGAAAGACCTTCGCAGCGAAGAATTTTTCCAACTCCAGGCGCGCCCTGGTGCCGATCTCCTTGAGCATCGCCCCTTTCCTCCCGATGATGATCCCTTTCTGCGACTCCTTGGCCACATGGATTGTGGCGGCGATCCGGATCATGTTTTTCGCCTCGTCCTCCTTGAAGGCGTCGACGACGACGGCGGTTGCATAAGGGATCTCCTTGTGGGTGAGGAGGGTGATCTTCTCCCGGATGATTTCGGCCGCAATGAATCGCTCCGAGCGGTCCGTCATCATCTCCTCAGGGAAATACTGCGGACCTTCGGGGAGGACCTTCCAGATCTCTCCGATGAGGTGGTCCACGCCGTCGTTTTTCAGGGCGGAGAGCGGGATGATCTCCCGGAAGGGGTGCAGACTCTGGAACACGTCGATGAGGGGCAGCAGCAGCCGCTTGTTTACGAGGTCGATCTTGTTGATGGCGAGGATGACCGGCAGGGGAGTCTCCCCGATGGATTCGATGATGTAGCGGTCGTCCGGGTGGGGGGAGGCACCCGCCTCGACCAGAAGTAGCAGGAGATCGACGCTTCCGAACGTGCCGGTTGCCGCCTCCACCATTGCCCGGTTCAGGAGGGTGGTCGCGCGGTGGATGCCCGGTGTGTCGAGGAAGATCATCTGTCCCGGCTGCGGCTCCGCCAGATTGCGGATTCCCATGATCTTGTTGCGTGTCGTCTGGGGTTTGTGGGTCGTGATGGCGATCCGCTCGCCGACGATCGCATTCAGGAGCGTCGATTTTCCCACATTGGGCCTGCCGACGATGCCGATGAAACCGGATTTGAACACGGATGTCTCCTTCCTATGCTGGATGATGACCGAGAAAAGGGCCTTATGGGGACAGATTTGAAATCTGTCCCCTCAGTTTCGTAGGTTTTTAAAAAAGGGAACATCCCCCGTCTATTCAACTCGCAGAGTAATCCATACCATGTCGGGCGTTTTCCTGCAATCGGATCTGCGTGATCTGCCCGGAACAATCCGTCCTCAGTCGCTTCTCTCCGACCGTCAGGATGAGCGTCCGCCGGGGGAGGGCGGGGTCGGGCGAGACGCGAATACCGCTGAGACCGAAGCGTTCTTGCAAGGCCTTGATGTTCTCCCGCTTCGCGCCGTAGAAGTTGGAGACGTCGGCCGGGGAAAGTGCGAAGAGGACGCTCAACCCGCCGGCGCCGGTATCTGCGTGGGAAAGCGCAGGGGCGCCGCTTCCCCGTCCGGCGGACGAAAGCAGGGCGGCCGCCATCTCGAGGAAGAGAGCGGTTTCCACAAGCGACCGGAATGCCGGGTGAAAAGGCCCCGCGACGACGGCCCCCGGTTCTTCCAGTTCCCGGGTGGTTTGGAGGCCCAGACGGATGACGGGAATCCCCGACGCGGTCAGTTTTTTGAGGGCATTTTTACAGAGATCGACCGCGTCGGCCAGGCCAAGCGGGAGGTAATTTCCTTCGCGAAAGGCTTCGGCGAGGGGGGTGTCCCGCAGGACGATGGTGGGGTGGATCCGGACCATGTCGGGGCGAAGGACGATCACCCGGGCGATCGTTTCGGCGAAACGGTCGGGGCTGTCCCCGGGCAGGCCGGCCATCAGATGGATCCCCGTCTCAAAACCCTTTTCCTGAAGGAGGGCTAACGCCCGGACGGTGTCGGCCGCCGTATGCCCACGCCGCGAACGGAGGAGAACCTCGTCGTTGAGCGATTGCGCCCCTACCTCCACCGTCGTAACGCCGGAGGTCTGGAGAAGATCGAGGCCTTTCGCGTCGATCCCGTCGGGGCGCGTCGAGATCCGGATGCCGTCGATCGCACCCTCCCGGAGGAAGGGCGCGGCCAGTTCGAGCAGACGGCGCTGTTCCTCCCGTTCCATCCCCGTGAAAGTCCCGCCGTAGAAGGCGATCTGAACGGGGCCGCTTTTCCGTCCCACGCTGTCGAGGTGGGTGAGGACGGTTTCGGTGAACGCCGCTTCCGTGATCCTCTCCGGGCGATCCCCCGCGGTCAGCCGCTCGCTGCAGAAGAGGCAGCGGTGGAGACAGCCCCGGTTCATGAGGAAAATGGGGATGATCAACGGCATGGTCTCTTCCTGCGAAACGGATTCATGCCTCTTTCTCCGATGGGTATGGCGGTTCCAATTCCCCGGTCATTTTCCCCCCGCCCGAGGAGGACGCCTCCAGGGACTCCCCGGTGGCCGCCGCCGGCGCATCCTTCGGTTCCGCATCCATAGGAGAATGGGCGCTCAGCTTTTTTTCGGCATTCTCCGCCCCGGTCGCCAAGACGGACTCGATCTTCCGGAGCTCTTCCAGGGCCATTTTGGCCGCCTGCTGCTCCGCCTCTTTCTTGCTTCTTCCCATCCCCGTTGCGATCAACCGCTCGCCGATCATGAGGCTCGTCTCGAAGCGCTTGTCGTGGTCCGGTCCGGTTTCGGAGATCACCATATAGCGCGGCATCTCTCGGAAAAGGACCTGACTCATCTCCTGAACGGCGGTTTTGTAATCCCGGTAAACGGCGGAGAGTTCCCCCTCCTCGATGAGCGGTTCGAAGAGCCGACCGATGAAGACGGCGGTCCGGTCGAAACCGCCGTCGAGGTACATGGCGGCGATGACGGATTCGAAGGCGTTTGCCAGAAGCGAGGATTTCATCCGGCCGCCGGAACCCTCTTCCCCTTTGCCGAGCAGAAGGTGTTCGCCGATTCTGAACCTCCGGGCCAGTTCCGCGAGCGGCTGTTCGTTGACGACGGAGGCCCGGAGTTTGGAGAGCTGTCCCTCGGCATGGTCGGGGAATTTCCGCATCAGCATGTCGCTGACGGTCAGTTCCAGAACGGCGTCGCCCAGAAACTCCAACCGTTCGTTGTCCCGGCAGGCGAGGGGGACATTCTCGTTGACGAACGACCGGTGCGTCAGCGCGTTGTTCAAAAGAGCGATATCCGCGAAATGCCAGCCGAGTCGTTCCTCCAACCCCATCAGGATCTGAACCCGTTCCTCATTCATGATATTCTCTCAAAAGTCCAATAAAGCCATTGTATTGTCATTCACGGATGACCTCTGCGATCAGACAGCCTCCCCGGAAGGTTTCCGGCATGACCCGGACGATCCGGTCGGTGGTCACGCCTCCGCCGCGGACGGCGACGGGGATGTAGTTGTCGGAGAATCCGACTGGATAACCGGTATTTTTGTCGGTCCTCCCCTCGACGAGAACCTGGAGCGGCGTACCGATGAACTTTTCGGCAAACGCCTGCCGCTTCTCCGCCCCGACCGCCCTTAGTCGTTCCGCCCGCCTCTTTTTCTCCTCCTCGGGGAGCTGCCCGGCCATCGTCGCGGCGGGCGTACCCGGCCGCCGGGAGTAGGGGAAAACATGGAGGTAGGCGAGGGACATCTCTTCCACCAGACGCAGCGTGTTCGCAAAGGCCTCCTCCGTTTCACCGGGGAAGCCCGCCATCACGTCGATCCCGACGGCTATGCCGGGGACGGTCGCGTGAAGCTTACAGACGAGGTCCCGGAAGAAGGCCGCATCGTAATCCCGGCGCATCGCGGCGAGAATCCCGTCGTCGCCGCTCTGGAGGGGGATGTGGAGATGGCGGCAGACCGTTCCGGACGTCCCGATGAGGGCGATGATTTCCTCGTTCAGCTCGCGCGGTTCGATCGAACTCAGCCGGAGGCGTTCCACGGCGCACCCGTCCACAACACTCCGGACGAGGGTCGCGAGATCCACCCGCGGCGTGAGATCGCGGCCCCAGGCGCCAAGGTGGATCCCCGTGAGGACGATCTCCCGGTAACCGGCGCGGGAGATCGAAGTGATCCTCTCCAGGACCTCCTCCGGGGGGAGGCTCCGGCTTGCTCCCCGCGTGTGGGGGACGATGCAGTAGCTGCAAAAGACGTCACAGCCGTCCTGGATCTTCAGGAAGGCCCGGGTGTGCCCCGGAAAGACGGTCGCCCCGAGGCGGGAGATCGCCTTTTCTTTCCGGATGTCGCAGACCAGAATCCGCGGAACGTCTGTCGTCATTTCACAGAGGATATCGGGAATTTGTTCCTTTTCAGCGTTTCCGGTGATGAACCGGACGCCGGGGATCCGGGCGATCTCCTCCGGGGTCCTCTGGGCATAGCAGCCGGTGACGAGGACGGCCGCTGCCGGGTTTTTCCGGATCGCCCGGCGAATAAGCTGGCGGGATTGGTAATCCGTTCGGCCGGTGACCGTGCAGGTGTTGATGATATAACCGTCCGCCAC
Source organism: Syntrophaceae bacterium (assembly GCA_003141195.1). Classification (GTDB taxonomy): domain Bacteria; phylum Desulfobacterota; class Syntrophia; order Syntrophales; family UBA5619; genus UBA5619. The sequence continues at coordinate 10,126 of PLLC01000002.1, read as the reverse complement.
TTCCTCGAACGGGACGAGGGTCATCCCACGGGCGGCGAGCGCCTCTGCGATCCCCGCCGATTCGCACTGGTTTACCTTGCAGCCAAGCGTGACCATGGCGACCTTAACCATTCCCGATTCCCTTTTCTGATCCATTTCCCCCGTCAATCTTGTCTTTCCTCCACTTTTTCTTCTACGGCATCTAATCGCCCGGAGCGCCGTTTGTCAAGGCGAAAGGATTTCTGGCATTTCAATGTCGTTTCAAGTAGAATGCCTTCCAATACCCTTAAGGAGATGAGCCATGGAAGGGATCGTCCGCGCCATGACCGAACATCCGCTTGCTGCGATGGCAGTCTGCTTTGCCGTCCTGCTGATCGTCTATTTCCTGTTCAAGAGACTGATCAAACTGGCGCTGATTTTGATCATTGTCGCCGTGGCGATCGGCGGCTATTTCTACTTCCAGCATCCGGAGTCCAGACCCACCAACCTCAAGGATGCCGTGGAGAAGGCCCGGACCGGGGCCGGTAAGGCTTTGGATCAGGGGAAGGAGGCTTACGAGAAAGGGAAGGAACTGCTCGACAAGGGGAAAAACGCGGTAGAAAAGGGGAAGGATGCCGCCGGCGACATCGGGAAACTCCCGGACAGGAACAAGGAGGCCGGCGACCGTCGGAAGCCGTAGGTGGTTCTGAAAATCCGGTCCGGGGAAAGCCCTGCGGAGGGATCTAAAAAAGGTCGACCTCCATCGCCCTGGCGGGACACGCTGTGACGCAGAGTTCGCAGCCGTTGCACCGCTCCGGTTCGAAGAGGACCTTCCAGGTTTCGCGGTCGAAGAAGAGGGATCCGGTCGGGCAGAAGGCCGTGCAGGCGCCGCAGTGGACGCACTTGTTCATGTTCTGGCTCACGCTCTTGGAGAGAGAATCCACGTTGAGCCCGAGCCCTTTCAGGTAGCGAATGCCGTTGTCGAAGTTTTCCTTCTCGCCGCTCAGTTCAAGGACGATGACCCCTTCCCGCCGGGGGAAGATCCTCGCCTTGAGGATGTTGAACAGCAGGTCGTAACGCTTGACCAGCTCATAGATGATGGGCTTTTCCGCAAAATCGGCCGGGTAGCGGATGACCACTTTTCGTGAATACATTGGTCGGATGATCTCCTGAAAGTTCGGCTGATGCTAAGGGATGCCCACCGCCTTGTCAAGCAAATCCTTTCCCGGGATCTCCAGCAGGGCGTCCCAGTCCAGTGTCGGGAAGATCCGGTGGAGATTGTGGTCGTCCTCCACGAGGTGGTGGTCCAGGTTCCCGAAGAGCCCGGCCGCGATCTGACGGGTCGGCTCGGGCGGCACGACGGCGTCGAACAGTCCGTGGTAGAGGGTGACGGGGATCTGCAGCGGCCGCCGGGAACAGGCTTTGAAATCGGCGTGGCCGAGGGCCGGGGCGAGGAGGATGAGCCGCCGGACGCGGGTTTCGTTTCCGCACGCAAAGAGAGCCGCCATGAGGCCCCCGTAGCTCGAACCGATGAGGATCAGATTTTCCGTTCCGGAGAGGTCCTTCTCAAGCTGAGCCATCCGCTCCTCGAGAGGGCCGGAGTAGTCCTCCATGAACATTCCCGGGTATCTCTCCCGGAAGAAGCTTCCCTTTGTCCCCCGGCTGCTGCTGTCAAGACCGTGAATGAATACGCGCGTAAAAATTTTCATCTCGTTCACCCTGTTTCTGAAATTCTCTTCCGGACCGGCAGCCGTCGTTTTGCTGCGGCATGTCCCGGGGAAACCACCGTTCGGGCCTTTCCCGTTGCTTTCCATATCCCGGTGTGTTAGAAAATTGCAAATAAAAATCAAAGGAGACGGCCGGCCGCCGGAGTCATCCTATTCCTGCTTCAACAACTTGCCGGGCCGTTTCGGAAGGAGAAGAACGCATGTCCAGAGTCGTTCCGTTCCAGGCCCTGAGACCCGGGAAACCATTCGTCGGCCGGGTGGCCGCCCTTCCCTATGACGTCCTGAACGTAGCGGAGGCGCGGCAGCAGGTCCGCGAAAACCCCCTGAGCTTTCTTCATGTGGAAAAATCGGAGATCGATCTTCCCGATGCCGCCGGCGTGGAGGACCGCCGGATATACGCGCGTGCGAAAGAAAATCTGGAGAGGATAATCCGTCAGGGGAACCTCTTCCAAGAGGAATCCGCCGCCTTCTATCTCTATCGGCAACAGATGGGAGAGCGCGTCCAGACGGGGATCGTCGCCTGCGTCAGCATTGCCGAGTACGAGACCGGACGGATCAAACGCCACGAATTCACCCGGGCGGACAAGGAACGGGAGAGGACGCTGCACATCGATACGGTCGGGGCGCAGACGGGACCCGTCTTTCTCGCCTACCGCAGGCGAGAGGCGATCGACCGGTTGACCGCACAGGTTGCGGAACGGCCGCCTGAATATGACTTCACTGCCGACGATGGCGTCGTCCATACGGTATGGGTCATCCGGGACCCGGCGGAGATCCGGGAGGTGGCGGAAGGTTTTACCCCCGTCGAGGCCCTCTACATCGCCGACGGCCATCACCGCGCCGCCGCCGCCGCAATGGTCGCCCGCCTCCGCAGCTCCCGGAATCCCGACGACCGGGGGGAGGAGGCGCATCATTTCATGCTGGCCGCCCTGTTTCCTCACGATCAGCTCCGGATCATGGATTACAACCGCGCCGTCCGGGATCTGAACGGCCTCACGAAAGCGGCGTTTCTGAAACAGATCGGCGAACATTTTGTGATCTCCAAGGATTTTACCGTAAGATCCCCGGAACGGCCCCATGAATTCGGGATGTATCTGAAAGGGGGCTGGTACGGTCTGATGGCCCGGACGGAGATTCTGCGAGAGCACGATCCCGTCGCCAGCCTCGACGTCTCCCTCCTCCAGGAGAACCTCCTCGGTCCGGTTCTCGGAATCCGTGATTTGCGAACGGATGCGCGGATCGATTTTATCGGTGGCATCCGGGGGATGGCGGAGTTGGAGAGGCTCGTCGACCGCGCCGGTTTCGCTGTCGCCTTTTCACTTTATCCCCCCTCGGTGGGGCAGATGATGGCCGTGGCGGACCAGGGGAAGGTCATGCCGCCGAAATCCACCTGGTTCGAACCGAAACTCCGGAGCGGCCTGTTCGTCCATCTCCTGGAGTGATCATGGACGGTGAGCTGAACCCGCGGGACGGGGAGACGGTCGATGAGATCCTCGGAGGCCGCCTCCGGATCATCCAGAAGAAGAGGGGCTACCGTTTTTCGCTCGACGCCCTCCTCCTTGCACATTTTGCCGCCCTTCAGGAGGGGGATGACCTGATCGATCTGGGAACGGGGGGCGGGATCATCGCCCTGATCTTGGCGCAACGCGTCCGCTGCGGGCGGGTTCTGGGGATCGACATCCAGGATGAACTCGTCGCAATCGCGAAGCGGAATGTCGTTCTCAACGGTCTTGCCGGACAAATTGAGATCCGCCGAGGGGACGTCCGCCGCCCGGAGTTCCTCTGCGAGCCGCAATCCTTTTCGGCGGCCGTCTTCAACCCCCCCTACCGGCGCCTCCGGTCGGGACGGATGAATCCCGATCCTGAGAAGGCCGTCGCCCGGCATGAGATCGCGGGGACGGCGGCGGATTTTCTCGCCGCCGCCGTTTATGCCCTCCGGCCGGAGGGCCGGGTGTATGCAATCTATCCCACGACCCGGATGGTCCAACTGCTCGCGCGGATGCGGGACTTCCGGATCGAATCCAAACGGCTGCGGCTGGTCCATTCCCGCCCCGGCGGTTCAGGGGAGTTTGTTCTCGTGGAGGGAGTGAAGGAGGGACGAGAGGGGCTGAAGGTTCTGCCGCCGCTTTTCATCCATGAGGAGCAGGGTGGATACACCTCGGAGATGGCGGAGATCTTCAGATCTCTTTCCGCTTTTCCCGCTCGCGGCGGTGGCTGACCTCCCTGGACATGACCCGCTTCAGGATCTCCCGGAGCTCCGGATCCCGGACGGCATCGAGGCTCTCACGCATCATCTCCCGGTCGCGCTTCCGGAGCGGCGCGAGGACAGGAACGGCCGACGGCAGATCGGCCGCTCCCGGAGGGTGGGACGGGATCTCGCCGATGGAGAAGAAAAGGCTGCGAATCTCCTCCTTTCCGGAGAGTTCATTGAACTTGCGGAGGATCTCCTCCTTCAGGAACTGGAGCTGATGCAGCCAGACGGGCGCGGAGACCCGTACGTAGAGGGTGCCCCGTTTCAGTGTTTCGGGCAGGGTCCGGGCGGCGATCTGGGGGCCGACGGCCCGCGTCCAGAGGTCGAGGAGGCGCCGGTCCGTCGCGGTGTGGGGGATGTTCCTCTTCTTGAGAACCTTCCGAAGGATCTCCCCGATCATTTCCGGTTTCGATTGCGATGCCCTTTTTCGCATGGGTGTTTCTCTCACAGTTCGCCAATCGGGTCAAGGGGACCGTTTTGGGTTTTTTTATGGGGGCGCAAGGAATGGGTATGATGGATCTGATCGGCAGGGTCAAGGCGCACCCTGATTATGAACGGGTGGGGATGATCCTCTGTCACAACGGCGTGGTTCGCGGGACGGCGCGGGACGGCAGACCCGTGACGGAACTTACCGTGAAGGCGGATCGTGCGCGCCTGGCGGAGATTATCGCGGAGATGAAAGGGCGGCCGGGGATTGTTGAGGTCCTGGCGGAAGTCCGCGAGGGAAAACTCCGTGTGGGGGAAGACGTCATGTACGTAGTCGTGGCCGGCGATCTCCGGGAGAACTGCTTTCCCGTCCTGGAGGATGCGGTGAACGCGATCAAACGGGATGTAACGAAGAAGACGGAGGTTTGATCAGCCCTGCGCCACGCCGGTCGTCAGATGAATTTTTTCAGCTCCCCCGCGAAGGCGTCGTAGGTCCGGCGGTCGAAGAGGACAAAGCGGACGACCTCCAGATCCGTGTGATCCCGCAGATAATCGATGGCCGTCGCGAGGGCGATGCGGGCCGCCTCGGCGAGGGGATAACCGTAGACCCCCGTACTGATCGCGGGAAAGGCGATGCTCTTGAGCCCCCCGGCAGTGGCGAGCTTGAGACTGGAAAGATAGGCGCTCCGGAGGAGATCCGCCTCGCCCCTCGTCCCGCCGCGGTAAACGGGCCCCACGGTATGGATCACATGTTTTGCCTTCAGCTCTCCGCCGGTCGTGATGACCGCCTGACCGGTCAGGCACCCGCCGATCCGCCGGCATTCGGCCATGATGGAGGGCCCCCCGGCGCGATGTATGGCGCCGTCCACGCCGGCACCGCCACGGAGCCGGGAGTTGGCCGCATTGACGATAGCGTCCGTTTCCTCTTCGGTGATGTCCCCCTCGGCGAGGACGATGAGGCCCTGATTGATCTCAATTTGCAAGTATTTTTCTCCCTTTCTCTCCGTCCGTGGGCGGACCTAACCGTTTCCACGAGGGGCAGACGTACGTCGGATTCCATGGCTGTCTCGTTCATGGAAGGCCGTTCGTGCGGAATCGGGACAGGATCGGAATCTGTCCCGGCGAGACCTCTCCAACCGGATCATTCTCTAATGGAAGAGGGGTAAGTTGTAAAGCGAAATCGGATCCTGCGCCAAAATCGGGTCCAGCGGCGAAGCCGTCGAACTTCTTGAATTCCACCGCGGGAGGAGCTTGGTGCTTGAAAAATCGGAAGTTCGATGGTATGAATAGCCGGCATATTTTTGCTGACCGGGTTTGCTGGAAGGACGGGTTGCGGCGCGTATCGGAACACACCGGGTCCCGTTCGGCGATGCCGTGATTCCCGTTCAAGGGCGCGGGGGGCAGCCGGGGCAGCGATCATCGGGATGGTAACGTGACGGATCGATATCAGAAACAGAGGATGAAGATGGTCGATGCCCAGATCCGGGCGAGAGGCATCGCAGATCAGCGGGTTCTCAAGGCCATGGAGAAAATTCCCCGCCATCTTTTCGTCGATGAAGGTCTGATCGGTCAGGCCTATAACGACAATCCCCTTCCTATCGAACAGCAGCAGACCATCTCGCAGCCCTATATCGTTGCGCTGATGTCCGAGGCGATGGCGCTGACTGGACGGGAAAAGGTGCTCGAGATCGGGACAGGTTCCGGGTATCAGACGGCCCTCCTCGCAGAGTTGGCCGAAAGGGTCTTTTCCATCGATCGCATCGCCGTGCTTGCAACCGGGGCGAGGCGGATCCTCGATGCGCTGGACTATTACAATGTGGCCATCCGGGTGGGCGATGGAACCTACGGGTGGCGCGAGGAATCCCCCTTTGCGGCGATTGTGGTGACGGCTGGCGCCCCGCGGATCCCCAAGCTTCTGATCGAACAGCTTGCGATCGGCGGCCGCCTCGTGATCCCTGTGGGAAGCCGTCACTCCCAGGCCCTCCTGAAGCTGACCCGTCTTTCGGAGGATCCGAACGACCTGAAACGGGAGGACCTCGGCGGGTGCCGTTTCGTGGATCTGATCGGGGAGCACGGATGGGGAAATTGACTGGCGAAAAGCCCCTCTCCACGGTTTTCTCATGCTGCCTGCCCTGCCGGAAACTCATCGGATTTTTTCTGGCCGGTCTGATGATTCTCTCCTGCTCGGGCTATCCCGTCAGAGGCGACCGGCCACACGGGGTCTATCATCGTGTAAAGAGCGGGGAGACCCTTTCGATTATCGCCCGGGCCTATCGCGTCGATCTTCAGGAGCTTGCGGAGATCAACAACATCAGCAATCCCGACCGGATTGAGATGGACGGCGTGATCTTCATCCCCGATGCGAACCAGATCCTGGACGACGTGATGACAGCGGCCCGGCCGCAGTCTCCCCCGTCCGCACCCGGCGCGGGTCAGGAGTCCGCAAAGACACCAAAGATCGTTTCGAAACTGGAAACCCCAAAGAAAGAAGCGGCGGTGGTGCCGAAAAAGCGACAGGAGCCGCCGCCGGACGACGTGATGGTGAAAGATCGCGCGGCACTTTCCCGGGTGACGGAGAGGGATACGGCCTCCCGCAGGACAACCGGGAAGCCGGAAACGGAGAAAACCACCGATCAGCCGGTCATACCGAAGGAAAGCGGCGGGAAGGCGGAGCAGATCCAGTTTGACAAGAAGCGTTTTGCCTGGCCGGTCAAGGGAAAAGTCGTCTCGCACTTCGGCATTCAGCCCAACCGGATGTATTACAACGGCATCCGGATTGCGGCGGGCGAGGGAACGGCCGTGCAGGCGGCGGCGGACGGGCTCGTGATCTTCTCCGGCCTCCTCAAGGATTACGGAGAGACGATCATCCTCCAGCATGAGGATCCGTATGCAACCGTCTATACCCACCTGGGGATAAGAGCAGTCCGGGGGGAAACCCGGGTCAAGAAGGGAGACCGGATTGCGTTTCTCGGCAAGGGCGAAGATCAGGAGGAACCCTATCTCCATTTTGAGATCCGCTACAAGAACAAGGCGCGCAATCCCCTCTTCTTTCTTCCCTGAGGGGGGAGAGACCGGCGTATTTCGGGTAACGAGGGCAGAATGGGCAAATATACGACATCCGATACAAATCGTAAATCGTGTTGACTATTCCTTCAAAATCTGATAGCATCCTACATTCAAAATAAATTCATTGGGTGTGAGAATGTTCAAGGTAGGAGATTTGGCGGTATATCCGGCACAGGGAGTCGGGGTGATTGAGGCCATCGAAAACCGGGAGGTCGGGGGAAGCAAACAACTATTCTATATCATGAAGATCATGGGCAATGGCATGAAGATCATGATTCCCATGAATAGCGCGAAAGCGGTCGGGTTGCGCGAAGTTATCTTGGAAACAGAAATCCCCAAGGTCTATGCGATCCTCCGGAATAAGGATGTCACGATCGACAAACAGACTTGGAACAAGCGGTACCGGGAGTACCTGGAGAAGATCAAGACGGGATCGGTATTTGAAATTGCCCGGGTCCTGCGGGATCTCTTCATTCTGAAAAACGACAAGAACCTCTCCTTCGGGGAGAGAAAAATGATGGACACGGCGAAGAACCTCCTCATTAAAGAGATCTCAGTGGCGAGCAACGCCGAGGAGACCAAGATCGAAGAGGATCTGAGGGTGATCTTTACCGTGCAATGATGCCTGCCTGTCCCTTTTTTCAGAGATGTTCTTTGAAAAGGGGAATAGCACCGAGATCAATTTGGAATTCATAAGAATATGCAGGAATGCACGCTTTCTGCGGCTTTGCCGGGGTGCGGAAAACGGGGGCTTTATAAAATCGATCGGAAAGGAGGTGATTGGATGTGATTGTGAAGATTCTCTTGATCCTGGCATGTTCCTTAAGCGGTTATTCGATTGCCTACCACAGTTATAGCCAGTGGTGGCAATGGGCGATCGGACTGTTTTTAGGTATGTTGATAGCCATATTTGTCATCCAGGTCGAACAGGCCATCCGGAAGGTTTCCCTGCGGGTGATCCTGGGCGGCGTTGTGGGGATGATCATCGGTCTCCTGATTGCTTTCTTATTTGCCTATGGCTTGAGTTTTGTTAGCAATATCATGGAAAAAAGGCAGGTCGTGCCCTGGATCTACGCCTTGCTCACCGGCATCATGGGTTATCTGGGGCTTGTCCTCGGATCGAAGAAGGTGGAGGAGGTCAGCCTGTTCGGCTGGGGGCCGGCCAAGGAGATGAGCGATTACCGGATTCTGGATACCAGCGTCATCATCGACGGCCGGATCGCCGATATCTGCGACACCGGTTTTATGGAGGGCAACCTGATGGTCCCCCGCTTTGTCCTCGACGAGCTCCAGTACATCGCGGATTCCTCGGATTCGATGAAGAGGGCCCGCGGCCGGAGGGGGCTGGACATCCTCAACCGGATGCAGCGGAGCAGCGGCATTTACATCGACGTGGTCGACCACGATTTTCCCAAGATCAAGGGGGTGGATGCCAAGCTGGTGGCCCTGGCGAAAAAGACAAACGGAAAGATCATCACGAATGATTTTAACCTGAACAAAGTGGCCGAGTTGCAGGGGATCAAGATCCTCAACGTCAATGAGCTGGCCAATGCACTGAAACCGGTGGTTCTTCCGGGAGAACTGATGACCGTCAAGATCATCAAGGAGGGCAAGGAACCGGGACAGGGGGTGGCCTATCTGGACGACGGTACGATGATCATCGTGGACAACGCCCAGAAATTCCAGGGGATGACGGTGGAAGCGCTGGTGACAAGCGTTCTGCAGACCACCGCCGGACGGATGATTTTTTCGGAACTGAAATCGGTCATTTCGGACAAGAAACCCTACGGGGGTAACGCGAAGTAGTAACGGTATTCAGGCCCGGTGATGCGCAATCGCCGGGCCTTTCTTTTTCTGGGACGGCGCCATGAAGACGGTTGTGATCATCCCAGCAGGGGGAACGGGGAGGCGTATGGGAGGGGAGATCCCCAAACAGTACCTGTCGCTGGCCGGAATACCCATCCTCGTCCATACCCTTAAGGGATTTCAACGCTCCCCGCTCGTCGACGAAATCCTTCTCGTGGTTCCGGGAGGGGATGTCGCGGAAGTCCGGCGGGATGTGGTCGAACGGTACGACTTTTCCAGGGTCAGCCTTGTTATCGCCGGTGGTAGGGAGCGACAGGATTCCGTGAGGAACGCCCTGGTGTATGTGCGCGACGAACATGAGATTATCCTTGTCCACGACGGTGTCCGGCCCTTCGTGAACGGGGCGCTGATCGAACGGGCCGTCGCCGGGGCGAAGGCGTTTGGCGCCGTGACCGTCGGCGTCCCGGTCCGGGATACGGTAAAGGCGGTGGATGCGGCAGGGCGGGTGGTGAAGACGGTTCTGCGGGAAGGTCTCTGGCTCACGCAGACCCCTCAGGCCTTCCGCAGAGAAGTGATCCTCGCCGCTTATGAGAGGGCCGCGGCGGACGGGTTTTACGGCACCGACGACGCCTCTCTGGTCGAGAGAATGGGGATTCCCGTCCGGATGATTCTCGGCGACGCGGATAATATCAAGATGACGACACCGGAGGATCTTGCGCGGGGCGAGAGAATAATCCGCCGCTTTGCGGGTGGAACGGCGGATTGATCATCCCGTGCGGACGCGCGTAAACACGGGATGAAAGTGAAGAGAGCCCCTTGAAAAATACCCCGGCATTGTCATTCCCGCGAAAGCGGGAATCCAGGAGGTCTTGAAAAGACTAGACATGATGGC
>PLLC01000013.1 GCA_003141195.1 Syntrophaceae bacterium | reverse complement strand
GTACGGAAAAGTACGCCTCATTCCTCAGGATTCGCGCGCCTTGCCTGCAGCCTTTTTACGAAGCCGTCCCATTTTCACGGCTTTTAAGACTTTTTACGAGGTTGTCAATCTTCGGGGAAGATTACCCCCGAGCCATTCAACCGGAGATTGATTTACTTGCCGGACAGGTACTCATGGATGGCCCGGGCGGCCATCCTCCCGGCGCCCATCGCCAGGATGACGGTGGCCGAACCGGTGACGATGTCGCCCCCTGCGTAGATCCCCTCGCGGCTCGTCCGACCGGAGGCGTCTTTCGCCACGATGTAGCCCCGGCGGTTCGTCTCCAGCCCCGGCGTCGTCGCGGGGACGATCGGATTGGCCATCGTCCCGACGGCGACCACCACCATATCGACGGGAATGACAAACTCCGAGCCCGCCACGGGCACCGGCCTCCGTCTCCCCGAGTCGTCGGGTTCGCCCAACTCCATCCGCTGGCAACGAACGCCGGTCACCCAGCCTTCCTTGCTCCCGATGTATTCGACGGGGTTGGTGAGGAGCTTGAACTGCACCCCCTCTTCCTTCGCGTGATGGACTTCCTCGATTCGGGCCGGCATTTCCACCTCCGTCCGGCGGTAGATGATCGTCGCGTTATCCGCCCCGAGACGCAGGGCGGTCCGGACCGAGTCCATCGCCACGTTCCCGCCGCCGATCACGGCGACATTCTTCCCCCGCACGATGGGGGTGTCGTATTCCGGGAAAAGGTATGCCTTCATGAGGTTGGAACGGGTGAGATACTCGTTGGCCGAATAGATGCCGCTCAGGTTCTCGCCGGGGATGTTCATGAAAACCGGCGCACCGGCGCCGACCCCGAGGTAAACCGCGTGGAACCCCTCCGCAAAGAGCTCGTCCACCGTCTTGAGCCGCCCGATGACGGCGTTCGTTTCGATCTTCACGCCCAGTTTCCGGAGATAATCGACCTCCGCTTCCACGATCGCCTTCGGCAGACGGAACTCCGGGATCCCGTAAACGAGGACCCCGCCTGCCTTGTGCAGCGCCTCGAAGATCGTGACGTCATAGCCGAGTTTGACCAAATCGCCCGCGATTGTCAGTCCCGAAGGACCGGCGCCGACCACCGCGACCCTTTTCCCGTTCGGCTTCGCCGGGGCGGGGATCGCGATCTTGCCCGACTGCCGCTCGGTATCGGCAGCGAACCGCTCCAGGCGGCCGACGGCCACGGGCTCGCCCTTCTTCCCGAGGATGCAGACCTTCTCGCACTGATCCTCCTGCGGGCAGACGCGGCCGCAGACGGCGGGGAGGGCGTTCGTCTCCTTGAGTTTCAGCGCCGCTTCGATAAATTTCCCTTCGCCGATCAGCGCAATGAACCCCGGGATATCGACATCGACGGGGCAGCCGGCGATGCAGCCGGGCTTCTTGCATTGAATGCAGCGCTTTGCCTCAGCGATGGCAAGCTCCTCGGTATAACCCGTGGGGACTTCATTGAAGTTGCGGATCCGAACCTGCGGATCCTGTTCGGGCATCTTGTGGCGGGGAACCTTCTCCTTCTTCGGTTTTATTTCATTATTTTCCATGGCATTCGCACCGGTAGGCTTCCATCGATTGTTTTTCCTGGGTCTGGTACATCCGGAGACGATTCGTCAGGAGGGCAAAATCTACCTCGTGGCCGTCGAATTCGGGGCCATCCACACAGGTGAANNCGGCAGGCGCCGCACATCCCGGTGGCATCGACCATGATCGGATTGAGTGAAACGATCGTCCGGATCCCGTAGGGTTTCGTCACGTTGCACAGGACGCGCATCATCGGCACGGGGCCGATAGCATAGACGCGGTCAATCTTTTCCTTTGAGTCGATCAGGTTCTGGAGGACCGCGCTGACGAAACCGTGGAAGCCGTAGCTCCCGTNNGGCTACGATCAGCTTGTCGCTGACCTTCTTCATCTCCTCTTCGAGGATGAGGAGGGTCTTTGTTCGCGCCCCGATGATGGAGGTCACGCGGTTCCCCGCCTTTTTGAGCGCCGCGGCGAGCGGATAAACGACGCCCACGCCCACGCCCCCGCCGATGCAGACGACATGTCCGAAGTTTTCGATCTCCGTCGCGTTACCGAGGGGGCCCTGGACGTCGCTCAGGACATCCCCGACCTTCATGGCAGCGAGGGCCGTCGTCGTCTTCCCCACCACCTGAAAGATGATGGTGAGCGTCCCGGCCACCGCATCCGAATCGACGATGGTCAGGGGGACTCTCTCCCCTTTTTCATCCATCTTCAGGATGATGAACTGGCCGGCGCGCCTCTTCCGGGCAATGTCCGGGGCCGCAAGGACCATCCGGACAACATTTTCCGACAAATCCTGTTTTTCAATAATTGGGTTCACTGATTTCCTCCCTGTCATGGATGGCGCCTGAGATCCGCCCTGCAGGTCCGGTCAAGGCCCGCCGTTTTCGATAAATCGGGGGTCCGTCCCCCCACCTGTTTTGGACCCAAAAAAAGGAGCCGTCAGGCTCCCTCCCCCCTCTTAACTTCACATGATCTTCCGCGAGAAGCAGGACCATCTCAAGCGGAACGGACCATATTCTTCTTTTTTTCATTTGTCAAGTTGGACAGAGGAAAAAATCCGGGATATTCTAATTGTTTTCGCGTCGACCGCGATCCGGGAGGCGGAAGGCGGGATACCGTCTGACGACGGAGTACCGTGAAGGGATGCAGGGGAAATGCAGCGGGTCTTCAGCACGGCAGTTTCATGCCGTGATGGCGATGGCCTGGATCAGTGCATCCGTTTCAAGCCGGCTTCCCCTTTTCACCGACCCAGGGCCGCGTGTTGTCGAGAAGATAATCATCGACATGATCGAGCATGCAGTCCGGACACAGGTGAACGAGCATCATGCCGGCAACCTGCCGGACAATCAGCAACCTCGCCGCATCCCGACCGCATGCGAAGCATCGGTCCGGCAGATCCTTCCTGTGAAATTGATAACACTTTTCATCGTCGTATTTCATGGATCCTCTCAACCGCAGTGACCGGCAATGAAATCTTCTCGAAAGGGCCGGGCGATAAAGTCACGTCCGGTCCCTTCAGAACGGCCGGAAAGGCGACGCAGGATCGACGGATGGCCTCCCCATCCCTTGCTCCGGCCGCATGTGTGTGAGAAACTTCAGCAGAAACGTCGATCCCTGACCCTCCGTCGACGCGACCGCGATCTCCCCGCCATGCAATTCCATGATTCTTTTACAGAAGGTCAGTCCAAGGCCTGAGCCTCTCTGGCGCTCTTCTTTTCCTTTCACCCGGTAAAACGGTTCGAAAATAAAGGGGAGCTTGTCCGAAGGAATCCCCGTTCCCGTATCGGATATGCGGACCGTGACATAGTAATCGTCGCTTCCTGCCGTAAGGGTGATTCCGCCATTCTCCGGGGTGTATTTTGTTGCGTTTCCGATGATATTGGTAAAGACCCGGAGCAGACTTTCCTGATCCCCGAGGATTTCCGGAAGTTGATCCGGCAGATCCGTCTTGAGCAGAATGCCCTTCTCCTTGCAGATGGGGGCCATTTCCTCCGTGCTTCGCCCGATCAATTGAAGCAGATTCAGGGGTTCCTTCTTCCACGCGAAGCTGCCCTCCCCGATTCGGCTGATGTCAAGCCAGTGCTCGATCAAGGTCTCGAGACTCTGGATGCGGGCGCCGCACCTCTCGATGATCTCCGTCATGTCCCGGTCGAGGCGATCCCCGGCAACAACCTTGAGCGCTTCGATGTATTGACGGATGACGACCAGGGGAGAACGCATCTCGTGGCTCACGAAGGTGATGAAACTCTTTTCCATCCGATCCTTCTCTTCCCGTAACCGCCTCGCCTCGATTTTCAGGTTGCGATGCTCAACCGCCCGCCGGACGACCGCCCTCAACTGATCGGGGCTGAAGGGCTTCGGAAGATAATCGTAAGTCCCCTTCTGGATGGCCTCCACCGCCGAGACAATCGTCGCGTAGCCCGTGATCATGACGAGGACCATATCCGGCACATCCCGGGAGATGATCTCGATGATTTCCATCCCCGAGATCCCCGGCATCTTGAGATCGATCAACGCAATATCCGGTTTGGCATCCCGGGCGATTTTGATCCCCTCGTCCCCCTCCCCCGCATCCAGGACGGCATAGCCGGATTTTTCCAGCGCCTGCCGGCACCCGTCCCGGATGGAGGATTCGTCATCGATGATCAGAACGAGAGGGGTCGGCGGCTTCATCATGACATCTTCTTTCCACCCAATTCCTGAGCGATGTACCGGAGCAGATCCTCCGCCCTCACGGGCTTTTGCAGAACCGCGTTGACCTTGGGAAATTCCGGCGGCGGCTCAAACGAATTGTAAGGTCCCTGAAGATCCACGGCGCTCAGCATGAACAGCGGGGTATCCTTCCCCGTATCCGTGGCGCGGATCTTGGAGAGGACGGAAAACCCTTCCCCCCACGTCTCCATCATCATATCGATAATGGCCAGATCGGGGGCTACGGATTTCCACATCTCCACGCCGGTCTTTCCGTCCTCCGCCAGGAAAACCTCATACCCCCCCTTCTCGAGAATCAGCTTCGTCGCAAAAAGGAAATCTTTGTCATCGTCAATCAGGAGAATTCTTTTCTTTGCGGTCATGGCTTATCACCTCCATCGTTTTTTGGATGCCCCTGCACCCCCGCAGAAGATCTTGGACGGCGAATCGTGGAATCGAACCCCCGGCGCCGCTGCTTTGCCCGTCGGGGCGTCCCTTGACGGAAAATCGGATGCGGAAAGGTGCTAACCATCAAGAGCAAGGATGATGCCAGATTTCAATACGTTGATTTATCTAAGATATTAACTCACTAGCGGGCGGCAGGCAACCCTCCGCGGGGTAAAACTCCCCATAAACGAGGAGGATAACCCCGGGCGAAGGCAGACGGCTCATTGCGGGGACTCCACCTTGATACCGTAATTGCGCATCTTGATCCTCAGCGTCTTCCGGTCGATGCCGAGGAATTTTGCCGTCGTATGGATCTGAAATTGAAAATGGCGCAGGGCCTTGATGATATGCTCCTTTTCCACATCGATCAGGGTCATTCTGCCCGAGGAGGCGTCCACGACCGGGGCCTTGGTCCCGTCGCTTTGTCCGTAATAGAAGATCTCCGAAGGGTTGACGACTTCCTGATCGCACAGGACGCAGAGACGTTCGACGGTATTCTTCAGCTCGCGGACGTTTCCGGGCCATCGATAGGAGACGAGGGATTTCTTCGCCTCCTCGGAGAGGCGGCGCACCCTGCTTTCGTGCTTGGCGACATACACATCCAGGTAATGCTGGGCGATGGGCAGAATGTCCACCTTGTGTTCCCGCAGGGGTCGGATATGGATCGGGACGACGGAGATTCGGTAGAACAGATCCTCCCGGAACCGGCCGGCCTCGATTTCCGTTCGGACATCCCGGTTGGATGCCGCAATCAGGCGAACATCCACCTTCTCGGGCGCCGATTTACCGACCCGGGGGACCTCCTGTTCCTGGATCACCCGCAGCAGTTTCGCCTGGATGTTGAGGCTGATGTTGGAGATCTCGTCGAGGAACAGGGTTCCCCGATCCGCCATCTGAAACCGGCCCTCCCGGGACTCGGTCGCCCCGCTGAATGCCCCCTTCACATGGCCGAAGAGTTCGCTCTCCATGAGGTTTTCGACCAAGGACGAGCAATCCACCGGGACGAAAGGTCTGTCCGCCCTTCGGCTCAGGTTGTGGATGGTGCGGGCGACAAGCTCTTTTCCGGTTCCGCTCTCCCCCATGATGAGGACGGTGCTGTCCGTCGGCGCGATCCGCCTCACCGACTCCTTGAGCTCCTTCGTGTAGTCGCTGCTTCCGACCAGCATCGGGATCTCTTTTTCCGGAAGATCCGCCTCTTTTCTTTCCAGGGCCTTTTCGATGGCGCCCTGCAGTTCAGAGGCGGAATAGGGCTTCATGAGAAAATCAAAGGCGCCCTGCCGCATTGCCTCGACCGCCAGCGGCACGCTTCCGTAACCGGTGATGATGATGACCTTTGCCGATATGCCTCTTTCGCCTTTCAGTCTTTTGAGGATTTCCATCCCATCCATCCGGGGCATCCGGATATCCAGCAAAATGACGTCATAGACATCCCGGAGGGCCATCTCCAGCCCCCGGTGGGCATCCCCCGTGCTTTCCACCGGATAGCCTTTCCGGGAGAGGACCTGGCAGCATCCGTCCCGGATGACCTCCTCGTCGTCGATCATGAGAATCCGCTTGTTTTTCTTCGTCATGGTTGCGGTATTCCTTCCGTCAGGCCGCCGGAAAATCCCTGCTCGTCCCGTTGCCGCTGCCCCCGGCTGCACAGGAAGGCAGGGATATGATGAACGTGGTGCCCTTGCCGGGCGCGCTTTCCGCGTCGATGAAGCCATTGTGCCTCTTGATCACCCCGTACGCGATGGAGAGCCCCAGGCCTGTGCCCTGGCCCGGGTCTTTCGTCGTAAAGAAGGGCTCAAAGATATGGGGCAGGTGCGCCTGGTCGATCCCTTTTCCGGTATCCGTGATGATCACCTTGACCCTGTCGACGATGGACGAGGTCGTGATTCCGAGCCTGCCGCCCTTCTCCTTCATCGCGTCGGCGGCATTGATGAACAGATTGAGAAACACCTGTTCCAACCGGGAAGGATCGCCGTTCACCTCGGGAAGGTTCTCCGCGAAATGGGTTTCGACCTCGATGCCGTGGAAGAGGGCCTGATCCTTGACCAGGTTCAGGGCGGTCCTGACGACGTCGTTGATCTGCAGAGGAAGCATGTCGCCCGTCGGCGTTCGGGCAAAATCCAGCAGGCCCTGCACGATATTCTTGCACCGGTTCGTTTGGTGGATGATCTTCTTCATGTTTTCCCGGGTGGCGCCGTTTTCCGGAATATCCTCCAACACCAGGTTGCCGTAAAGGAGGATTCCCCCGAGGGGATTGTTGATCTCATGGGCGACGCCCGCGGCCATCCCTCCCAGCGCGGTCAGTTTTTCCGACCGGGTCAGTTGCTCATGGGCCTTCTGCAATCGCTCATCGCGGTCCTTCAGGGATTTCGACATGTCATTGAATGCCTCATCCAGCATGTCGAACCCTGAAATTTTATCCGGCGACAGCCGGTAGTCCAGATTGCCGGAGGCAATCGCCTCGGTTGCCTTCTTCAGGATGCGGATCCGTTTGATGATCGTATTCCCCATCCGCAGAGAAATGATAAAGGCAATGATCATGCCCAGGGTTGTGATTCCCAGGATGATCCAGATCATCTTCCACATGATGTCCCGGTATTTCGCCTCCAGAATGCCGGTATAGAGGATTCCGATAAGCTTCCGGTCGCTGTTGTAGAGCGGCGTATAGGTCGTGATGTACCACTCGTTCACCACGAAGGCCCGGCCCACCCAGTCCTTGCCCTCCTGGATGACCCGCTGGTACACCTCTTTCGACAGCGTGGTGCCGATCGCCCGTTTGTTTTCCGTGGTCATCACATTCGTCGCGATGCGAACCCCTCCCTGAAATATGGTGGCGACCCCGATTTCACGACCCTGGTATTTCTCATCATGGTAGATGGTTTCCCTGACCTTGTCCACGATGGAGCGGTCCCGGCTGAGGAGAACGCCCCCGATCAGGACGCCGAGCAGTTTTTGTTTCTTGTCCATGATCGGATAGGCGGCCTGCATGACCATCCCTTCCGAGAGCTGTTTCTCTTCCATTTCAATGGATTTTGGCGTCTTGACGATTTCGATGGTCACCCGCTCGGCGAGCGACGGGTTTTCACGGATGATCTTTTCAATGGGGATGAGTTCGGTCGATGCCTGCGGCGCCCTGGTTTCGATGCATTTTCGGACCACGGGGTCCCAGAGCATGTCATCCCCGTTGATCTTCGGATTGGCGGCCCGATAGAGGACTTTACCATTCATATCGATGACGGAAAGCATATCGAGAAACGGGTGTTCCCCGGACGTCTGTATCACCTGAACATGCCGGATCAGGCCATTGAGATTTTCCAGTCTTTGCTTTTTCCCGTCCCCCAGGGCTTCATATAGATCCGATCCTTCCGCAGAAAACTGGATCAGAGAGGCCATTCTCTCCAGGGTATAGTTGTAGATCAGTTTTGCCGTATTGATGTCCTGGCGCACCCGGTTCTGGACTTCGTCCATCGTGCTTTTGTTGATCGTCCATATCCCGACCAGGGCGGCCACAAAGCCGGTAAGGCAGGTTGCGATCAGGAAACCCACGATCAGGCGGGTCTGCAGATCCAGCTTCGACAGCGGATTGATCCGTCCTGGATCGATTCTCATCGGATGGGCCCTGCAAAGTTGCGTTGCATGCGAACCGCCCCGCCCGACGGGCGGGGGATTCCGCGACAGACGTCATCGGTCGGTCTCAGCGGGATGATATCATCAGAGGGGTGAAATGATCAACAGATCTTTGGCGCGAAAGAAAGCCTTCGGGATAAGGCCCCGGTCATGCCGGCATCATGAACCGGCTCCGCCGATCATCTTGTTCACCCGGGAAAGCAGTTCCGCAACGGGGATAGGTTTGGCGACATAGGCGTCCGCCTCCAGATATTCCCCGTCCGTTTCCGGAGAAAATTTGAAACCAGTCTTCTCCGTCACCGCGGTGACCATCATGATGGGTATGGTTCGGCAGGCCTCGTCATGCTTGAGGTTGTAGCACAGATCGAACCCGTCGGTATGCCGGTCCATCATGACGTCCAGGATGATCAGGTTCGGTTTTTCTCCCTCCAGGGCCTTTTGCCCGTCGCGGATGTTCAGAACATGATTCACCTCATAGCCGTTGTTTTCCAGCACGATCCTCAGCGCATCGCCATAGTCTTGGTCNNCATGGTTATCCGATTCGGCGATCGCCCTGGCGACTTCCAGCGTTCCGATATGAACGGGACAGAAGTCGGAACAGCGTCCGCAGCCCGTGCATCCGCACAGACCTCCCTGAATGTCCGTTCCGTGGTAGTCCAGAAGCTTGTGTTCATGACGCCTCTTCAGCCGCAGCGCCTGGGTGGATCTTGGATTGTGACCGGACGCCTCGCGGGTGAATCCGCCGAAAAGGCACGCATCCCAGGACCTTTCGCGAAGCCCCTGCCCGGGACCGGACGGATGATCGCAGACGTTGAAACAGGTGCATGTGGGACAGACGAACGTACAACCGCCGCACTGGATGCATTTCTGTCCGAGGCGCTCCCACACCCCCTCGTCGGCGGTGCGGTCCTTCAGCCGGTTCATGGCCTCCGGGACGGAATCCGCCCGGGCGATTGCCCCGACGGACCCCTGCCGGAAGGCCTCGACCTTCTCACCGGCCAGGTCGTCATCCAGATCCGCCAGGGAAAACGACGACAGTGCCGCTTCGCCCTTCCCGCTGCCGATCTGGATGATGAAAAACTCCCCGGCGTCAAAGAACTGCAGATCGAAACCTTTTCCGGCCACGGGACCGCTCTGCATCGTGGTGCAGAAACAGGTCTCGTTCTGCGGACCCGGGCAGGCCATGACCACGGTTGTGGCCGCGTCACACTTCGCCTCGCAATAGGCATCGCACCGGTCCCGGGTCATGAAACTCGCGGACTGGAGGAGCCCCATCATGTCGCAGGAACGAATCCCGAACAGCAGGGTCTTCTGGGCGGCGAGGACCTCCCGGTATTCGCCTTTTTCCACCGCAAAGATCACCTCGCTCTGGGGGAAGAGCGCGGACTTGGGAAGAAACGGGGTCTTTCGGTAATCAAGGGTGAAGCAATCCTCGTCAAAGGTATCGAACAGGCAGTCTCCGTTGATTCCCAGGGTCGGCGCCAGAACACGGTATTCCCCGGCCCAGTGTTTCAGGAGGTTCTTGAGCTCGCTCTTAGCCAGTTTTTTCATACACATCTCCTCACTTTCACGGCGCATCCCTTGTATTCGGGGATCTTTGCCGAAGGATCCAATGCCGGATTGGTCAGGACATTGATCGGGGATTCGTGGAAGTGGAACGTGGAAAAGACGACCTTCTTCGGCACGCATTTCGTGACCTCGGCCCTGGCCTTTACGGAACCCCGCCGCGACGTGATTTCGACCATGTCATTGTTCCGGATGCCCAGACGTTTCGCATCCTCGGGATGGATCTCGACCAGCGCGGCAGGCGCCTCCCTGCTGAGCAGGCTGATCCGCCGGGTCATGGTGCCGGTGTGGTAATGGAAATAGATGCGCCCGGTGGTCAGCGTGAAGTCATACTCTTCATCGGGCGGTTCGGCGACCGGCCGGAAGTCACAGGGGAGAAACGTCCCTCTGCCCTTGGAAAACCGGTCCCGGTGCAGGTAAGCCGTGCCCGGATGCTCTTCGTTGGGGCAGGGCCATTGCAGGCCGTGGGACGTTTCGAGCCGGGGATAGGTGATCCCCGCGTAAGAAGGTGTCAGCAGATTGATCTCCTTCATGATATCGGCCGTGGAGCTGTAATCCATGGGGTAGCCGGAAAGGCGGCTCACCTCGCAGATGATCTCCCAGTCCGGCCGTGCCAGACCGGGGGTAGAGACGGCCTTCCGCGAAAGCTGGACCCGCCTCTCCGTGTTGGTGTAGGTGCCGTCCCTC
>PLLC01000004.1 GCA_003141195.1 Syntrophaceae bacterium | reverse complement strand
TTTTTGAAAAGTCGGGCAGAAAATGGAATCAGGTCTCATCCTGCCAATGGGCTGAACGGACCCCATGGAATCCAAGCGGCGGAATCCGTGTGAACATGCATGGCCGACCCCTGCAAAACTTGCCGTGATGGATAACTCCAATCCTTCCCAATTTTCAAGGTTTTCTTCCCTCCGTCGGAACAGCGGCCTTGCGAGGACTCATCCAATGAACCCATGACCTCCGCCGTTATTGCTGACAGATCGGGCAGAACCGCGTTCCCCGCCAGTTCTGGGTGATCCGCTCCATCCTGCCGCCGCGAGTGCACCTCGATACGATCCTGATTCGTGCCGCTGCAGACAAGCTGAAGAAGTCTTTTTGCAGGCTGTTACAGATACGACCGCGCGCCGATATAAGCCCGGCTGAAATATTCTTTCGCAAGGGCATCCGTACGGATTATCTTCCCTCGTCCCGGGGCATGGATGAACAGGTCGTTCCCGGCATAGATACCGACATGCGAAACCTTGTCCCCCACGGCGGCAAAGAAAATCAGATCCCCCTTCCCCAGGGAGGAGCGGTCCACAGGGGTTCCCGTCACGAACTGCTCGCGCGACGTCCGGGGAAGATCCAAACCGTTTAACTGATAGACGGTCATCGTCAGACCGCTGCAATCGAAGCCGGCTCCGGCGGAGCTTCCCCCCCAGAGGTAGGGAACGCCGAGAAAGCTCCGGGCGGTCCGGACCAGCTCCTCCCGGAGGTAGGCCTCCCCGCGCGCCTCTCTTTGCGCGACCGCGTATTCCTCGGGGCTGACGACATAGAATTCCTCAATGATCCCGTCCTTCCGGAGCTCCTCGGCCCGGGCGCGGGCCTGCTTCTTTGTGGGGAAATTTCCGAAGCGGACCTTGTAGAGCCCCCGACGGGCGACAAAATAGGTCGCATCCAACCCCTTATCCTGCAGGGAGCGGGTCAAGCGGGCGGCGTTTTCTGCATTGGCAAAGGCCCCGGCCTGGATGGTGAACCCCAGGCGGGGCAGCGCCTTCCTCTCCAAAGTCTTCACCGGCGGTGCGAGAGACGGGGGGGCATGTCGAACGGCGGGACGGCCGCACCCGCCGGCCAGGATCGTCAGGATGAGCAATCCGATGAAAAGGAACGCCTTCTTTGCGACAAAGCTGGGCGTTCGAAAAGATGGAAGTGCGGTCTTACCGCCGGACGACCCTTGGTCCCAGGAGGCGATGGTGGGGACTCCCTCCCCGGACATGCTGTCTAAATCTACATTCCTGACGTCGCTCCGGTAAAGCGTCAAGTCCAGCACCCTGCACACCTGCATGCCCATGATGAAATCCCGTCCCCGGTCAGGCTACACGACAACGATGAATTTCGCCGTGCCCTTCTCATGAAAATGGATCAAAAATGCAAGCATTCCTTGACCGGATCAGGCCGGATCAGTCGCCCGGCGGCTTCGGGTCGCCCCAACGCTTCCAGACGAGATCGCGGGCCTCCGCGGCATCGGCAATCTCCCCGCCAAGCTGGGCATCTTCAATGGCCCGGAGGATCTCCTTGAAAACCGGCCCCGGCATGAAACCCATGTCCATCAGGTCTGCCCCGGTCAGGAGGCGGGGCGGCCGGAGCTCCTCCTCCGGATACTCCTCTAATTTTTGCCTGCAGAATTCATAATGATCCAGAAGACCATGGCTCCCAAGGCAGTCTATTCGGTGGAGCTCCAAGTGAAGGGCGAAATCCGGCGTCCGGAGGAGGCGTTTCAGGCGGTTCGGCCGCATCTCCCGGACGTTCATGAAGAGCATGTGCCCGCGGACGAGGGCGAGGATCGTCTCCATCTCTTCCCGGGAGAAGCGGAGCCTCCGAAGGATCGCGGCCGCGATCTCTTCCCCCCTCTGAACATGGCCGTAGAAATGGGTTCCGGCTGCGTCTTCGGACCGGGTGACCGCCTTGCCGACGTCGTGGAGGAGAACTGCCCAGGCGAGACGCAGGTCGGCCTTTCCATTCGGCCGGGAGAGGAGGGCAACCATCCGCAACGTATGTTCCCAGACATCCCCCTCGGGATGAAAAACCGGGGGCTGCTCGACCCCCTGGAGGGCATGAACTTCGGGCAGGATTTCACCGAGAAGGCCGCTTTCCGACAGGAGTTCCAGGCCGCGCCGCGCCCCGCCGCCCATCAGCAACCGGGAGAGTTCGTCGCGGACCCGCTCAGCACTGATCCGCCGGATGGCGGCCGCCCGCCGCCGGATGGCGGCAAAGGTCATGGGCTCGATCTCAAAACCGAGCGTCGCCGCAAAGCGGACCGCCCGCAGCATCCGCAGGTGATCCTCGGCGAAACGCTCTTCCGGATTGCCGATCGTGCGGATGAGGCGCCGTTCAATGTCGCGGAGGCCCTCCACGCGATCGATGATCCGTTCCGTCTCCGGATCCATGAGGAGGCCATTGATCGTAAAATCCCGCCGCCGGACGTCCTCCTCTGCCGTCGCAAAGACAACCCGGGAGGGACGGCGGCCGTCATCATAGTCCGCTTCCGTCCGGAAGGTGGCCACTTCGTGAGGCACCCCACCCTCGACGACGAGGCAGATGCCGAAACGCTCACCGACGGGAACGGTTCGGGGAAAGATCCCCCTGACCTCCTCCGGCCGGGCTGATGTGACGATATCGTAGTCCTCCGGCGCCTCGCCGCGGAGGAAATCCCGGACGCAGCCGCCCACCCAGAAGGCCTCATGACCGGCTTCCCGCAGTCGGCGGACAATTTCGGCGGCATGATCCCTTTGCCGATCTATCGGCCCCTGCATCTCTCAGATCTCCTCGACAAACGGACGGGCAAGAACCTTCGCGGACCGCTCCTAAAAACTGCCATGCACCCGCTTGACCTTTGCCTCACCGCCGCCATCTCCGGAGAACAAAGTGCAGCGCCGCGGTGAAGATGATGGTCGTAAGCGTGGATCCGACGGGTAATTCCTGAACCTTAATGAGGTAGTAGAAGGCGATCCCCGACACGAGCGAAACGGTGGCCATCGCATCCGCCCGGCGGCCGCGGTTGTCGCACTTCATGACAAAGTAATCGGTGAGGAGGATGGCGATGAGCGGCGAGAAAACCGACCCCAGCACATAGAGAAAATCCGTGTACCGTTCGATCGGGAAGATCAGCGCGATCGCCGTGCCGATTACGGCAAATCCCACCGCCGCCATCCGGTCGTTCACCTTCGGAAAGATGTTGATGAGCGAGATCCCCGCCGAATAGACGTCAAGGAAGGTGGTCGTCACGGTGGAGAGGCCGAGGATGGCGAGCGCCGTGAGACCCAGATTGGCCGCGAGCATGATCTTCGTGGGATCGGGCGATCCGGACAGGAGGCCGCCCGCCATCCCGATCGCATACATCCAGCAGCTCCCGATAAAATAGCCGAAGAACGGGGCGATCAGCGCCCCCTTCTTCGTCCTCGCGAGGGAGGTGTAATCGGAGATGAGGGGAAACCAGCTCAGCGGCATGATGATCGACAGTTCGAATCCCATCCCGAAGGCCCCCTTCTGCTTCACCGCCTCCGCGGCCGCCGCCGGGTGCGTAAATACGACCCAGCTCATCACGATCGTCAGGACGAGAAGGAGCGCCGAGGCGAGGGTGTTGATCCGCTTGAAGCCCTTCACCCCCCAGAAGACCCAGAGGCCGACGAGAAAACCGACCAGGCAGGACATCAGGGTCGGATGGTTGAAATGCCACAGGGAGACGGCAATCACGTTCATCGCTGTGCCCCCCTCGATGATCATGATCGCCGTCCAACCGACGAGCTGGAGGATGTTGATGACCGAGATCAGGTAGGAGCCTTGCTTCCCGAAGGAGATCCGCGTGGACATGATCGCGGGGACCTTCTCCCGGAAGCCGATCAGGCCGGCGAGGACGAGGAGCAGCGTCCCCGCGAGGTGTCCGAGGAGGATCGCCCAGAGCCCCTTTACCGCCCCGAGTTCCGCGAGGTAGCCCCCCGTCAGGATCTCGGCAACGGAAACGGCTGCGCCAAACCAGAGAAAAAAAAGATTGATCCCGCTCAGACGCGTCCTTTCGTCCATGTTTTCCCCCTAACCGGCTGTTGAAAAACGCCCATNNGGCTCAGGATTTCGGGGGCCTTGCATCCGGGCATCCCGTATCCTGTATGGGACAAGTTTTGAACAGCCTGCAAAAAGAAACTTTTTCTACATGCATGCTGACTAACCGGCCGTTTTCCAGGCTTCCGGTCTTGCGTACGCCCCACCGGTTCCCGGGGCAAAGAGCGGCGCCAGGTGGTTCGTCGGTCCGTGCCCCCCGCCCACGCGCCAGGCACACCGGACTGCCTCAGTGATATAGCGCTTGGCCTCCCCCACCGCCCCGGGGACGTCCAGCCCGCGACCCAGGAAGGTCGCGATCGCCGCCGAATAGGTGCAGCCGGTTCCGTGGGTGTCCGCCGTCTCGATCCGCGGCGCGCTGAAGGTCCTGAATTCACGGCCGTCGAAGAGGAGATCCGCCGCATCCCCGGCGAGGTGCCCCCCCTTCACAACGACATGCCTTGCCCCCAGGTCCCGGATGATCCGCGCCGCCTCCTTCATGTCGGAAAGGGTCGAGATCCGTATCCCGGAGAGAACTTCGGCCTCGGGGATGTTCGGCGTGAGGACGAAGGCGAGCGGAACGAGCTCCGCGATCAGGGTTTTCTTGGCCTCCTCTCGGATCAGCGACATCCCCCCCTTGGCCACCATCACCGGATCGACGACGAGCTTCTCGATCCCGTACTGGCGGATCTTCGCGGCGACGACGCGGATGACCTCGGAGGTGGCCAGCATCCCGGTCTTCGCCGCATCGATTCCGATGTCGGTCGCAACCGCGTCGAACTGGGCGGCCACGAACGCCGGAGGGACATCGTGGATGCCGTGGACCCCGAGGGTATTCTGGGCGGTCAGCGCCGTAATGACGCTCATCCCGAACCCGCCGAGGACGGTGATCGTCTTCAGATCCGCCTGGATTCCCGCCCCGCCGCCGGAATCCGAACCGGCAATCGTCAATACCCGGACCGGTTTCATCCTGTCGCCTCTCCCGGGAAAACCCCCGGCCGGAAATACCTCACCGCGAGGAGGCGTCCCGAATCCACCTCGATAATCCCCTGTTGCGCCATAAGGCGGTTGCTGACCCCGTAAGGCCGGCCGATCTCCATGACGGCATTCGTCAGGGAAAATTCAAACCCCGTCAGGGTGACCCCGGCCGCCTGCCCCGCAAAGGGGAAGAGGGAGACGGTCTGGCCGGCCTCCCCTTCGAGAACCGTCCGGCGGTCGATCAGAAACACCTCGCACCATTCGTCGATCAATTTGACCTCGATCCCCTTCTGCTTCCCCTGGACGAGGAGGGAGATGTTCGCCAGGGCGTGGTCCACGCGGTGGCCGAGGGCGCCCCAGACCCAGACCTCCGCCGGTTCCATCCGGAAGGCCTCGTGGAGTGCCAGTTCCGTATCCGTTTCATCCTTCCGCCGCGGATGGCGGACGATCCGGCAGCCCCTCGCCTCATAATAGGCCTGTCTTTGGGCATCCAGGGAATCCATGTCGCCGACGATGAGGCCGGGGATGATCCCCGCGGCATCGAGATGGCGGGCCCCGCCGTCGGCGCAGATTACCGCCGCGGGCGCCGCCGTGGCCGCCTGTTTCCGGAGAAAGGCCGGATCGCCAAGGTCTCCGCCGGACACGACAAAAACCACCTTCTTCATGTGTCTTCTCCGCTGCACCCCGTCCCCGGGGAAAAACCGGAACGCCAAAAAATAAAAAAACCATACCCTGATGGGATATGGCCCCGGAATCAATGCACCGAAAACAGAACGACTGCCATTCCCTACGCTGGCATTACCCAGGTCAGGTTCAAAGGGTATCTTCTCAGCCCAAAATTCGGCACCCCTTGCTCTTTGTGATCTCCCCTTACTCCAAACCGCCTCCCAAATCAAGCCGATTTTTTCCGTCCCAAGCCGAAGAGCCGGCGGGCGTTCTCCTCCGTCACCCGTTCCAGCTCTCCGGCCGCCATGCCCCGGATCTCCGCAAGGCAGCGGGCCGTCTCCACGACATAGACCGGCTCGTTGCGCTTTCCCCGCCAGGGCTGCGGGGAAAGGTAGGGGGCGTCGGTCTCGATGAGGAGCCTCTCCGCGGGGATCTCCCGGGCCACCGCCCGGAGCTGTTCCGACTTCCGGTAGGTCACGGGACCGGCCACGGAGAGATAAAATCCCAGGGCGAGACACTCCCGGGCCATGGCCGCATCCCCGGAAAAGCAGTGGAGAACCCCTCGCAGACGTCCCTTCCGCTGCCTGAGGATCGCAAGCGTTTCCGCATGGGCCTCCCGGTCGTGGATGATCACGGGCAGGTCCAGTTCGAGGGCGAGGTCGAGCTGCTCCGCAAACCACCGGAGCTGAACCTCCCGCGGGGAGAGGTCGTAGAAGAAATCGAGGCCGATCTCCCCGATCGCGACCACCTTCTCCTGTTGCGCGAGAACCCGGAGGGCGTCATATGTCCCGGCGTCGATCCCCTTCACCTCATGGGGGTGGATGCCGACGGCCGCATAGACCGGCGGGTAGAGACGGGCGAGTTCCACAGCCTTCTCGCAGTCGGGAATCGTCGTTCCGACGGTGACAATCGCCATCAGGCCGGCCGCCGCCGCCCTCCCGAGAACCGCGTCCCGGTCGCCGTCGAACTCCTCCATCTCCAGGTGTGCATGGCTGTCGATCGTCATGGTCGCTCACGATTCGAACGCGTCTTGACCGGCTTCCTCCGGATTCGGCGCTTCCCTTGTTATGTTTCCCCCAAATTCACCCGTCGCCTAGAAACGGACACGGCCCTTCATCCCAGCAGACCCGCCAGACGCCGCTCCACCGCCTCAGCCTCCGCGACCATCCGGGAGATGAGCTCCGCCACCGCGGGTTCATCGTGGATGAGACCCGTCGCCTGGCCCGCGGGGAGGACCCCCTCTACCGCGTCTCCCGACTCCGTAGCGGCCAGTACCTGTCGAAAGGCGTTGGCGAAATAGGCCAGTTGGCGGGCGGTCTTCCAACCGGAGGCGATGACCCCGATGCAAAGTTTCGCAAAGGGAAGATGCATTTGCCGAGCGATGAGCCGGGCATTGAAAAAGGCCGCGGGCAGGTTGAGCGGCCGCGTGATCGCCTTCCGCGCCGCCGGGGTGTCCAGGACCCGGCAGGGGATTCCGTCGAAACGGGGAGAGTAGAGGGTGTCCTGGATCCCCTTCGAGAGGGCCAGGCGCTTGAAATTCTCATGCAGGGCGCTCTCCTTCGTGTTCATGAAACGGGTCCCCATGGCGATCCCCTCCGCCCCCAGCGCCAGGGCCGCCGCCAGCCCCCGGCCGTCGGCGAACCCACCCGCCGCGATGACGGGGATATCGAGCATGTCCGCAAGCGAAGGGACGAGGACAAGCGAGGTCGCCGGCCCGCCGTGACCCGCCGCCTCGTGCCCCGTCGCGATGACCGCGTCGCATCCGTAATCCTGGGCTCTTCCGGCATGATAGGCGTTGGTTACGGTCGCGATGACCCGGCCGC
The DNA here is from genome assembly GCA_003141195.1 of Syntrophaceae bacterium. GTDB lineage: Bacteria > Desulfobacterota > Syntrophia > Syntrophales > UBA5619 > UBA5619. The sequence continues at coordinate 8,837 of PLLC01000004.1, read as the reverse complement.
CGTAGGCATGGGCCTCCCGGACGAGCCAGTCCCCCTTGCCGAGGGCGAAGTTGATCACCGGAACCCGCTCGGCAATAAGGACCTCCGCGTTCCTTGTCGCGCCGGGAAGCATGAGGGAGGCATTGGCCCCGAAGGGTCTGTCCGTCCGCCTCCGGATCTCCCGGATGGCCTCGCCGGTCTGCTCCGGGTCGAGCGGCCCCGTTGCCAGGATGCCGAGCCCACCGGCATTCGACACCGCCGCCACCATGGCCGGGACGCTGATCCAGCTCATCCCGGACAGGAGGATGGGATGGCAGATCCCGAAGAGTTCGGTGATGCGCGTTTTCATGACTGTTCCCCCTTATTCAATATCGAGCATCCCGGGAAGGGTCCGTGGTGATATCCGGGCAGCACTTTTCAGGCGGCATGGATCATCCGGCGGGCGCGCTCCAGATGTTCCTCGGCCTCGGCCGCCATCCGCTCGATCAGCTCCCGGCAGGTCGGGATGTCCCGGATGAGACCGATGGACTGGCCGACCATCAGCGGGGCAAAATCCACATCGCCCTTCTCCCAGGCCTCCTTGATCCGCGGGCCGGCGAGGAGCGGGATCAGCTCCGCCAGTCCCCCGCCCCGCGCCTCGATCGCCAGGACCTCCTCGATGACCCGGTTCTTCAAGGCGCGCCCCTGGAGACCGATCGACTTCCCGAAGATCAGCGTCTCGTACTCCTGCCGCTTGAGGAGTTCCTGCTTGATATTTTCATGAACCTCGCACTCCTTCGTCGCCACGAAACGGCTCGCCATCATCACCCCCTGCGCCCCCAAGACCAGCGCGGCCGCGAGCGAACGACCGTCGGCGATTCCCCCCACGGTCACGACCGGGATCTTCACCGAGCCGACGATCCTTGGGGTGAGGATCATGGTCGTTACGTCGTCGTTTAGGGGATGGCCCCCTTCCTCAATGCCGGCCGCGTATATGCCGTCATAGCCCACCTTCTCGGCATGGATGGCATGACGAACGGCGCCGACCTTGTGGAAAAGCTTCACCCCGGCATTCTTCAGCAGATCCACCGTTTCCTGTCCGCAGGCCTTGTCCGCGGGCGTCCCGGAGAACTCGATACCGCTCACCCGCTCTTCGGCGCAGACACGGCAGTATATCTTGTGGTGCTCAGGAGTGATGCGAACGGAGGGCAGAAGCGTGATGTTCACCATGAAGGGCCGGTCTGTCAGCCTCCGCGTCTCGCGGATTGCCTCCCGGAAGGACTCCTCGTTCTCATAGTTCCCCGCGGTGATGTTTCCCATGCCGCCCGCGTTGGAGACGGCGGCGCAGAGCCGGGGTTTACAAAGCCACATCATGGCCCCGCAGATGATGGGGTAGCGGATACCGAACATTTCCGTGATGGCCGTTTTGAACATGAACCTTCTCCTTTCCCGGTCGCTTGAATCGACAAAGCTTCCGGTCTGTTAAGGAATGTGGCATGGAACGTAAGGCAGGTCCTTATAAAAACGGCGTCCTTCTAACACATTTGGACCCTCTTGGCAAGAACGCCGAGCAGGTCCCAGGAAATCCTGGTCCCGCAGGCCGGCGGAACGGAGGCTGTCCTGAATCCGCGCCGACGCCCGGGAATCCTCCTTCGCCGGGACAAGCAGCATCACACCGGAAACATCTTGACATATAAAACAAATCTCCATATTAATTGACCTGACTGCAAAACATGTCCGGGCAGCGGAGGCATGGTCCTGATTCCCCGGACGGGGAAGATCTTTTCGGCAAGGATACAAGGAAAATGAAGATGGCGTACAAGCTGTTGGGAAACACGGGGGTGAAGGTGTCGCCGCTGTGCATGGGAACCATGACGTTCGGCAAGGAGGCCGATGAGGCCGCCTCGGCGGCCATCTTCAACCGCTGCCGTGAAGCGGGGATCAATTTTTTCGATTGCGCCAACGTCTATGCCAAAGGGGAATCGGAGCGGATCCTGGGAGGTTTGATCCAGGGTTGCCGCGATGAAGTCGTGATCACGACCAAGGTATTCGACCGGATCGGCACGGACATCAACGCGGGCGGCACCTCGCGTCGCCACATCATGGCCTCCGTCGAACAGAGCCTCCGCAGGCTCAAAACCGATCATATCGACGTTTATTTCCTGCACCACTTCGACGAGGAGACCGATATGGAAGATTCCCTGCGCGCCCTGGACGACCTGGTAAAGCAGGGGAAGATCCTTTATCCGGCCGCGAGCAATTACGCGGCCTGGCAGATCATGAAGGCCCGGGCCATTTCCCGGCGCGAAGGATGGAGCCCTTTCCGGTGCATCGAACCCATGTACAATCTCGTCAAGCGCCAAGCGGAGGTGGAGATCCTGCCGATGGCGGCGTCTGAAAATCTGGCCGTGATCCCCTACAACCCCCTGGCCGGGGGGCTACTGACGGGGAAATATCTGCAGGACCAACCCCTTTCGGCAGGCAGGTTCGTCGAAAACAGCGAATACCAGAAGCGATACGGAGATCCGCGGATCCAGGAGACGGTCAGAAAATTCGTCCAATTCGCGCAGGAGCACGGTTACCATCCGGCCGCCCTGGCGGTGGCCTGGGTCAGCCGTCATCCGGCGGTCACAGCCCCAATCATCGGCGCGCGTAACACCGAGCAGTTGGAGGATTCACTCAAGTCCCTGGAGATTGACATGACGCCCGAGCTGTACCGGCAGATCAGCGAACTTTCCGTTGCGCCGCCACTGGCCACTGACCGGTGAAGATGAAAGCTGGCGATCATCAGTATTGTCGCCCTGCGTTTTCTTCAAAAATTCGTGTGCTTCACCTACAAACAAACGGAGGCAATAATTGCAGCAATCGAAGATTATTCATAGAAATGCTGAACCATGGGGCCCAGCTGCGGTACTTCGTCGGCTGCGGCCCCTTGTTGGCCTCTCTTTGATTCCTCGATCTTTGTCCCGCTCTGCCCATTATCGAAGGACACCTCCGATCCGCAAATCGCTGGGCCTCACCCGAGTTTCAAGAACGTGTTGAGTCTGTCGGCCAGGGCTCCTGCACGTGCGGTAAGAAACGCCTCGTAGGACGCTATCCAATCCCGTTTCTCGGCTAAGATGAAGAACAACTGCCCGTCCGCATAGTCCTTGGCCTTGCCCTTCAAGGCGTCGTACACCGCCTTGGGGTCTTTGAAGCCGATCTCGGCGTTGTCGGCTTGCGAGAGCACCGCGTAGTTCGCCATGCAGTTGATGCGGTCGGGCTCGATCCTGTGGCCGCGGAGCAGTTCCCTCGGGAAGATGTGGTGGACGGCGAGCGGATCTTTGATGTCTCGTTTAGCGACGTCCAAGAGCGGCGCCTCCTCGTACCACGTCCGCACACCTTTGGAGACGAGATAAGCCAAGTAGACCTGCATGAGCGGCGAGTACATGCCCCGCTCTTTCAAGATGTCTTCGGACTTGATCGGGCGAAGCTCGTTCTTGGGGATAGTCTTGAAGATCAGCGATGCCTTCCGCTGCGCATTTGACAGGGCCTTGCGAGCCTGGCTGATGAACTTGTTGATCGTGGACTCCACGGAACCCCGGAAAAGGCCGCGAATTCCCGTGATGCAAAGGTACCGGCGGATGTCCTCGTGCTCATTCTTCATGAAACCACCATTGCGATCCCGCAGTATGTACGCAAGCGGGATGAGTGCGTTGGCCGACGGTAGCCAACGGTTGGTGTTCCAGCCAAGTTCATCGCGCACGAAGGCGACGGCCTTCGATAGCCCGTGCTCGGCGGCCTCCCAACTCTCGTTGATGTCCTTATCGCCGAGGGTGGTCCAGCGCTTCGGCAGGTCGGAAAAGCTGGAGTTGTCGCGGTGCGCTGTGATTAGCGCCCGGGTGGAGAAGACGAAGTTGAGGCCGAGCTTGCGTTGATTGTCGCTCTGCACGAACTGCCGCATCTTGGGCACTATCTTTGCGGTGGCGCGGTGGGTCAGGGTCGCGGCTTCGGCGTCGCCCCGGCTCAACGTCTTGCCGCCCTTGTTCAATCGTTTGAACAACTCGATGGCGTTGTCCAGATCTTCATCGCTGTCGCCGGTCTTAAAATCCTCACACGGCGAGGTCGCGTCCAGCATGTCCGCCGCCTGTGTCAGACGCTGCCTGTATTCCGCAACATCTTTGATTTTATTCTCAATGACGCCCTTGTCGATCAACTTGTCGAGGGTGCTCTGAAAGGTCCTTTCGCGCTCCAAAGTGGTTGTTGGAGCCTTTGGGATCAACCGCGATAACTCAATTAAAGTGGGATCGTCCTTCCCAATCCGCTTCTCAATCGTCTGGGTCCGCTTGCCCATCACAAACTCGCATTTGCGAATGTCGAAGAACGCGCGGTTGGCGAGGTTGTCTCCGAACTTGTCGTCCAAGGCACGGGACAGGCTCGTGAGTCGCTGTTGCCCGTCGAGCAAGTAACCCACCAAGAAGGGCTCCTCGATCTTCGCGCCCACCTGACGACGGATCGCCGCCTCACGCTTCTCTTGGCGATTCGGCGTTTTCCAAATGTAGAACACGCCGATCGGCCACCCCTTGTAAAGAGAGTCGAGCAGGTCGACGACCTTGGCCGCTGGCCACACATAATCGCGCTGCATCAAGGGCAGTTCGATAACGCCCGAGTCAAACTTGCGAACCAACTCGATCAACTTAACGTATGCCATCGTGTCCTCCGTGTTTTGGCCAACTGCCAACTGAGCCGCGCCCGGTTTTGGGGGCGTCAGTTCCTGCGAAAGTTAGGCCAAGCTGCCGTCACATTGATGCCAACCGCTCCTGCACTGTCAGCGGCCGTTTGCGTCAGTCACACCCTGCAACTGTTCGACTCCGGCGAGAGCCCTTCGGCTGAATGACTGAGGATCGTTTGAAATGGCCGTTTACGTTGAAGAGGACAGAGTACAGCTCACTTTCGGTTGCTTCGGCTTTTGGAAAGCACTCCGAGCGAATCAGTTTGCCGAATAGAACCCGTACCTTGGTGCCCGGCTTATCGGGCATGTCCATGACCCGTTCGTGTGTGAAGGAGAACCAACTGAAATCGATGTCTCCACCCACGACCGGAGTTGCGACGACGCACTCATCCCCGGATTTGAGGTCGGTCGCCATATTCGCCTGTCGGCCGGTCAGATAAAGGTCATAGACTGCGCCCGCCGGGAATAACGCGGCGTGGTTGCGGGCACGGCAGTTGTTGAAGAAGATACGCATTATTCACACCCTCCATGGCCTATAATGTTTATCTGGATCGTTATAAAACCCCAAACACCGCAATATTTGCCGTATAAGACGCCGACGGAAATTATGATATTTTGGTAATAAACATCATTGTATCTTATACTTGCTGATGAACATCATTTTTATCATGGCGCAATAGAAAATTAATTTCCATCAATCGTCGGCGGGGGAATCTCGGGATGTGGGGGTCCTATGACAACCTTGAACCGAATCTGCTGGTTGTTAGCGTCGAGCACCTTGAGCAGCCAATCCTGGAACACAATCGCGTCCGACGTCTTCAGGTCGTAGTATACCTGCTGGAAGAAGGCTGGCCGGGCATAGCTCCCCGCCGCGCCTTCCGGCGTCACGCGACTGTAGTATTCCCGGTAGCTGAGGTGCAGGACGTCACCCTCCCGCCCGGCGTAGATCAGCTCTCTGTCGAGATACGCCGGGAACCAGTAGGGGGCGGCCCGGAAGCTCTTTTTCAAGAGGCTCCGGTTGAGCCCCGTCGGATCCTCTCGGGGGGCGAAGCATCCGTCCTGCACCATTTCGGAGCCCACCGCCGCTATCTTTTCTTCTCCAAGGTTGTATGATGTGTAATTCGTGCACTGCTGATTCCAGCCGCAGGCAACAAGCGGCAGCAACAAAACGAGCACCAACGCTTGATATCTCATCATTTCTCCCTCCATCTCCCCAACTATGGGATCATCCCTTATCATGATCGCCGAGAAATCAATATAATTTATTGCCGTTTGAAATCAAGCGTTTTCTTCAAGGGGGAGGGTTACTGACTACAAGGAAGAAGTGTATACCGATGCGGACCCGCATGCCGGGTAGTGGGGGGAGGGGGAGAAAAACCCGGTCTACCCGATTGGTTGCTCCTTTTTATCCGACAATCAGCAGAGCCACGTAGGGAACGACATTGAAGACCAGAAATACGATTTTGAACAACCCGAGGAACGAGTAAATGACCACATTGAAGGTTTCTCGGGGAATAGGAAACAATTTGCTTTGCATACGGTACACCAAACCCGGGGCCAGTATACACATTGTGGTCGAGGAGACAAATATGGCTCCGTTTATGATTGTACACCACATAAAGAATGTTGTTAGTACCTGAATATCCATGATGTACCTCCTTTATCTTTTTGTATCTAACGTTTTAAAAGTTTTTACTGGCTCATGGGCCTTTCTTCCATGAACCTTTTCATACGCCTGACAGAAAGGACATATACTGTTTTCAATCGTTTTGACAAACCTGAAGGCCACCCCATACTGCTTTCTTCTGGCATGGCGACAGATTGGGCAGCTTTTGCAGACCTTCTCCATGCTTCGGTTTCTATCTGTTATCGGAAGTGCTTCCATAAATGCCCATCCTACGAATCTTGCCGCTTTGAGAAATATTTGTACGGCAAAGATCATGATATGTCAAAAAAAAGTATCACCAAGAAAAAATAACTTCCGGTTCTTTACGCCCTTGCCGCGAAGCGCAAAAATGGGATATGGTCTTCCTCTGAGAACCGGGATTGAATAAAATTTCAAGGGAGGATTTTCATGTACAGGATTCTTTTGGTCGAACACATCCATCAGGCCGGCGAGGCCATGCTGGCGCAAAAGGCACAACTGGTCTATCCGCAGCCGCAAAACCTTGAAGGCATACTCGCGGTGATCGGTGATTGCAATGCCCTCGTGGTGCGAAACACGAAGATCACACGGCAGATCATGGAAGCCGCACCGAGGCTCGCCGTGATCGGGAGACACGGTGTGGGTTACGATACCGTCGATATCAGCGCCGCTGCCGATCTGGGGATTCCAGTCGTCTATACCCCGGCTGCCAACACGGAGGGCGTTGCGGAGATTGCGGTCGGATTCATCATCTGCCTTGGTCGAAAAATCGTTCAGGCCCACACTGCCATGCAATCGGAGGAATTGCTCAGCGACACGGTGACCATGGCGATCATGACGCGGCAGAGGGGATTGGTGAACGCCGATCTTTGGGGCAAAACCCTTGGGGTGATCGGGGTCGGCAGGATCGGCTCCTCCGTATCCCGTAAGGTCATCGCGGCCTTCAACATGCGCGTGCTGGGCTACGACCCTTACGTCAATGCAGAAACGCTCGCGGGCTGCGGTGTGCAGAAAGTGGACCGCCTGGAAGAGATGCTGCCCCGGTGCGATTTTGTGGCCCTGCATTGTTCCGGCGGCGCGGAGACAAGGCACTTGATCAATGGGCGCACCCTGGCCCTGATAAAGCCGGACGCCTACCTGATCAACACGGCGCGCGGCTCCATCGTGGATGAGACCGCGCTGATCGAAGCATTGCAGAAAAAACGGATCTCCGGCGCAGCCATCGATGTTTATGAGCCGGAGCCGCCCCGTCCGGGTAATCCGCTGCTGCATATGGAAAACGTCATTGTGACGCCGCATTTCTGCGCGATGACGGAGGAGAGCCTGTACAACATGGCGACCATGGTTGCCCAAGGGGTCCTGGATGTCCTGGAGGGCCGGCGGCCGCAGTACCCGGTCAATCCCTGACGGGTCGAGCAGACCGGGTTCTTTTGATATTGCCGGGCGCGGTTTGTTTTCTCCGTTCACCAAAGGCTTTCCGGCGGCGCCACCCGATGTCGACCCGGATATCCTGTGGTTCGATTTTCTTGACAGACAACAGCCCGCTCCCTATACTCCTCCTACGAAAAAACGGGCCCTCATCAAAAATGGCTAAAGAGAAAGGCGGGACAAACATGCCAGGTGTTGACGGCGGTATTCTGTTCCCTGCGGAAAGGCTGCGGGGCTGGACACAAGAGGTTTTCCAGAAGGTCGGGGTGAGCGAGGAGGACGCGACGCTGCTCACCGATTCCCTGATCGAGGCCAACCTCCGGGGCGTAGACACCCACGGGATCACCCGGATGCTCTGTGTCTACGTGGAGCGTATCCGGAAGGGGGTCCTGAACGCGAAGAGCAACTTGGTCGTCGTGCGCGAGAAGACCTCCACCGTACTGATCGACTGCAACAACAGCATTGGCCAGGTGGGCGCGGCACGTGCCATGCGGATGACGATCGAGAAGGCCAGGCAGACCGGTGTGGCCTTCACGGCCGTGACCCACTCCAACCACTACGGGATGGCCGCCTACTGGGCCATGATGGCCCTCCCGCACGGCATGATCGGTTTCAGTGCGACCAACGCCCCGGCCGCCGTGGCCCCCACGGGCGGCTGCACGGCGATGTTCGGCACCAACCCCTTCGCCATCGCCATCCCCGCGGACCAGGAACGGCCGGTCGTTCTGGATCTGGCCACGACCGTGGTGGCCCGCGGCCGGATTGTACTTTATGCCAAGCAGGACAAACCGCTGGAACCCGGATGGGCCTTCGACGAGCGCGGCGTGCCCACCATGGACCCGCACGCCGCCCTGAGGGGGCTCCTCGCCCCCATCGGCGGCTACAAGGGCTACGGCATTTCTTTGGCGGTGGACTTCCTCTGCGGCGTGCTGACCGGTTCCAATTACGGGGCCCACTTCCCCGGCTTCCTGGCGGACAATATGGTCGAGCCGACCGATGTCGGGAGCGTCTTCGCGGCCGTGAATGTCGAGAGTTTCATGGACCTGCCGGAGTTCACGGCTGCCATCGACCAGGCGCTTCGGGAGATCAGGACCT
>PLLC01000088.1 GCA_003141195.1 Syntrophaceae bacterium | reverse complement strand
ACTGTCAGCCATCATGTCTAGTTATTTCAATTAGCTCCATGCTCTCTGGATTCCCGCCTACGCGGGAATGACGACTTTTTACGAGGCCGTCACGAATGGATCGTTGACGGATCAGGGGCAGGCGGGCGGGATGGCGGCGGTCATCCCGGCCCAGGAGGAGTGGCCCGTCTTGATGTAGGACGCACCCGCTCCGACATAAGCGCGCGCAGCCTTTCCAGTCCCCGATACGCCCGCATCTTGACGGCGCTGACGGATGCGTCCGTTATCGTTGCGATTTCATCGAAGGAAAGATCCTGGTAATATCGGAGAACGACGGCCTCCTTGAGCTCGGAAGGAAGTTTTTGCAAGCAGATTTCCAGGAGCTGCGCCTTTTCCCTGTCGAGGAAAAGCCCTTCCGGATTCGCCGGATCGACCGGATCGGAAGGTGGATGGGCCATTTCCGCTATCCGCGCCGTTCGCTCCGGGCTGCTTTTCAAATGATTACGAATGATGTTCAGGGCGATCGTGTAGAGCCAGGTGAAGAACTTTTTTTCGGGGTCGAATCGTTTCAGCTTTCGGTAAGCCCTGAGGAAGGTCTCCTGCGCCAGGTCGTCGGCGTCCTGGCGGTTTCCCGTCATCCGGAAGGCCAGGTTGAAGATCGGTTTCGCGTAGGCATCGACCAGGGCTGCGAAGGCCGCCCGTTCTCCCCGGCGCACCTGGGCAATGACATCCTGCTCCTCCTGCCTGTCCATACCGTGCATTCCTCGTCCGAAGCGCTCAGCGTTGATGTCGAGGGGCTCTCTGGTTCTTCAATGCAAGCTTTTCGATCATGTTCCCCCTTCTCAGGTGTTGGATGAAATCCTCCTGGTGATGGGCGAGGGTGTTCCCGATGTAATCAATGTTCCGCTGCATGCTTTTCTGATAGAGATCGCGGTCAATGCCCCAACGGCCGCGGAAATGATGGATCATATACCCGTCAACGCCGCTGAATACCCCGGCGAAGCGTTGTTTGGTCCACTCATAAAAACCGATCGTCTTCTGTAGGAGATCCCACTCGCTCGTGAACTGAGAAACGCCGCCCTCCACGAATTCTCGATAGAGAAACAGGAGTTTTTCGAGATACAACCTGTCCGCTATCTGTCCGATGAGATCCGCCGCCCCAAGCATCTTTCCGATGGTGGCTATTTTTTCGGAAGAAAAATCCATTTCGCCGACCTTTGCAGTCAGTCCCGTGCAATGGAGAACGTCGGCAAAGTCTTTCATCTCCTCTGCGCCGCAGGCGGGATCGTCCTTCAAATACTCCCGGAGAAAGGCGATGCTCCTTTCAATATGGGTCAACGTATGCTTAGCCCCTGTTCCTTCATGATCGTCGATCTCCTGGATGTAACCCGTATCGTGCATCAGGGCGGCGATCATCCCGATACCGATCTCCCTGCCGGAAAACACCAGACCCGTAAGGAAGGCGCCGTGGATGAGCCGGGACATGGCCAGCATGACCGCGCACGTATGACTGAAATCATGGTATTTGGTGTTGCAGGCCCGGTAGCCGGGATAGAGGCCGTCAAAAAGTCGCCGGGTATCTGTGAAGACCTTCATGAACCCGCTTTCCTGAAAATCCGGATCCATCAAGGCGTTGAGATAAAGGACTTCTTTAAGCGTCGCCTCCGAATTGTATGAATCCACCAGTCGCGTAAGCTGAGATTCCGCCGCCATAAATCCCTCCTTAGCAATTGATCCTTCAGTCTTTCTCGAAGAAACCATGGATCCAAGAGGTAATTGCAAAAGTACCTATACGTCCCCTCCCCCCTGGTGGGGGAGGGTTAGGGTGGGGGGGAGGTTGCCATGAAATCTGCATGTTACAGCTTCACCCACCCCCTAACCCCCTCCCGTCAAGGGAGGGGGAACATATTTGGAAGAGTTTTGCAATTACCGCCCAATTATGCTTTATACACGCATGGCAAAGAAAAATCACCGTTTTTTGAAATGAAACAGGTTTCCCTGGATCCTTGTCCGGGAATCTGGGGACGCCAGACCAGTTATTGATTGACAAGGGACGAGAACTTTCAATGAACATTGTGAAGCCTCAGCCCATCTACCTTGTAGAAATGGGGATCGATGGTGAAAATCTCATGGTCTCCAGAAAGCGCCACGGCCGCTATGGCCAGGTCAGAGAGGGGTATTGTGACCCCTGTGCCCCGGAGGGATGCCGATATTTCACCGGCAGCTTCCCAACTATCCCGCGTAATTTCCAGGTATGACAGTTTTTCCAGGCTTTGTTTTACAAGGTCCGCTTCTTTTGGAGCTTTCACGCCTTGTAATATCTCGGCCATAACCATACCGACCATGATCACTTTACGCTCCCGCAGAAGACCCTTGAGGTGGAGGGTGAGTTCCGATTCCGGCTCGCGGAAAAACTCAATCCAAACGCAAGTATCAACGATGATTCCGGTATTCACTCAGTTCAGCCTCTTCTTCCTTTTGCCAGTCTGAATCGATACTGATTTTACCACTAAGGGAGACAAGATCTTCAATGGATTTTTTTTCTATATACTCCCGGATGGATAATTCGATGGCTTTGGTTTTAGTCTTAGCCTTTGTATGGGTCAAGAGCGCTTCCATAAGATCATCTCTTATGTTAATTGTAGTTCTCATGGTATTCTCCTATGAGCATATATTTTTGATTAAATAATACATCATAACCGTCCTATGTCAAGATGTTCTTTTTCCAAAAATCGTGTGTATTTGCATTTGTTTTAGGGGAAACATGGCCCCAAATTTTCCATGCGGACCAGCAGAACCCCCTCTTCTTCGGCTGTTTTCTCCAGGTCCGCCGTGAAGCCGGCCCGGCTGAAGAGAACGAAATATTCTTTCCCTTGACAATATACGTTTCCGTGTGCTTTATTATGCGTCGAAAAGGAGGTGTTTTATGCATACGGAAAATGTGCGATTAAATATCATTCTGCCAAAGGACCAGGTAGAATCTTTAAACCAGATTGCCGGCCCCCGGAATCGTAGCCGCATCATCTCGGAATCTATCCGGGAATACATTGTACAGAGAAAAAAAGTAGAATTGGAGAAGCAACTTGAGGAAGGGTATCGCGCCGCGGCAAAAGAAAATATCGCCCTTGTCAAAGAATTTGAAGCCGTCGATCTGGAGGGATGGGATGAATATTAAAAGAGGCGAAATTTATCTTGCGACCCTTGATCCTGTCGTGGGACGGGAAATATCCAAAACCCGCCCGGTCGTGGTGGTTTCCAACGATCAAAACAATAAATTTTCCGGAACGGTGACGATTTTGCCCATCACATCGAAAAACACCCAGCCTGTCTATCCTTTTGAGGTTTTTCTTTCCAAAGGCAGTGCAAATTTACCCAAAGACTCTAAGATCAAAGCGGACCAGATTCGAACTCTCGATAAGAACAGGGTTATCAAACACATTGGCGTCCTGGATAAAAAGGACCTGGACGCGATCGACAGGGCGATGAAAATCCACTTGGCTCTCCCTTGAATCTCTCCAGGTCATATTCCCCGAAGCTTGCTTCGTTACTTGCCGTCTTGGATACCCCGCAGCAAGCTGCGGGGTAGTTCATTTACTTGACAAAAGAATAGTCGCTTTGTAGATTAGTGTCAGGAGGTGGCGCTATGGCAACGACTACCGTACGAATTCCTGAAGACAAACGAGACATGCTGAAAATTGTGGCGAGCATAGAAAAACGGGATATGCAGATGATCCTTTCGGATCTCATTGACGAATACCTGGAACGGCACAAAGAGACGCTGGAAATTCTTTCCAATCCTCAATGGGTGGATACAATCCAGGAAGGGCTGAGGGCATCTGAAAGGGGCGAAACTATCCGATGGCGAGACAAGAAATCTGGGAAATCTTCCTGACCAAACCGGCTGAAAAGAATTACGATCATGTGACCCGCGAGCTGCAGGAACAGTTTGATCATTGCTTTGCAGTTCTGGAAGACAATCCCCTGTACGGGACAAATATAAGACCGCTAACCGGATCACTCAAAGGATTGTTTCGTTATAGAACCGGCGATTGGCGGATTATTTATCGGCCGCTACGAGACAAGAGAATCGTTGAAATAATTGCCATTTTGCCAAGAGGGGATGCTTATTAACGATCACCCTCTTTTCCCGGAACTGAGATCCATGGTCAGCAAGGTCATGGTACGGCGATCACGGTTTGGTAAGCCTTGACCCCGGTTTTATGCGTGTGTCAGGCGCGGCATGGTGGGTATGAATGGTCTGACCTCCTGTCCTACCTTTTTACCAACAGATCCCGATTTCCCTATTGTCGAACATCGCGATTTAAAATCATTGACTTTAATTCATGTTTTGACATAATATGTGCCACTTTAATTCGTAATATGTTTTTAGATGAATTGTGACGGGGAGGAGATGCGGTGTTTAATCGACGTGCGATAGAAGATATCAAGGCCTGGTATCAACAAAACAAGCGCAAGCCTTTGGTCATCCGTGGAGCAAGGCAGGTGGGGAAAACAACGGCAGTCCGTCTTGCGGCGGAAGAGCTCTCTGTCAACGTGATTGAAGTCAATCTTGAGCGGCATACCGAATTGGAACCCCTGTTTCAGCGTTACAAACTGGATGAGTTGTTGTTTAACTTTTCTCTTATGAGCGGCGAGCAGATTACCCGAGACAGTAACATCATTCTATTTCTTGATGAAGCACAGGCGACACCTTCCGCGTATCCGTGTTTACGTTATTTTTCGGAGGATATGCCTGGCCTGGCCGTGATTTTAACGGGTTCCTTACTCGATCAGGTGCTCAATGATATCAAGCTTCCCACCCCTGTCGGCCGCATTGAACCCTACTTCATGGGACCATTGACATTTGAAGAGTTTCTTTTTGCGATCGGTGAGACCAAAGCGTTGCAAGCCATTGAGATGCTTCATGTGAATAACATGCACCTGATGCCTGACTCTGTGCATGACGACCTGATGGCGCTCGTTCGACGCTACACGCTCACAGGTGGAATGCCCGGGTGTATCCAGCTCGGCATTGATAGGCATTTTAATCATGCTGATATTCTGAAACATCAGACAGCGTTGATTCAAACCTATAAGGATGATTTTGCCAAATACGCCGGCACTCAAAACGCCCTTCGGCTCAATGCTTTTTTTAATGGTATTTTAAGGCAGGTGGGTTTTCAATTTTCCCATAAACAGGCCAACGAGATTTCTGCCATGACCAGTGGTGATAATCGGCAATTGAATTCAGCGATTGAGCGCTTTCTGGAGGCCCGTTTGTTCTATCGCGTGCTTCACAGCAATGCAGGCAGAATTCCATTGGGTGCTGAAACAAAAATAAGAATCAGCAAGTTTTTGTTTGTCGATATCGGGTTGTTATTGGCAGCACAAGGCCTGCCCGCTCAAATGGTTATGAACTCACCTCTCGAATTGGCCAATCATGGTGTGTTGGCGGAGCAGTTTGTGGGTCAGCAATTGCTCTATTCTAAAAAGGGTTATATTCAGCCTGAATTGTACTACTGGCAACCTCCAAAGTCAGAGGGTCAAGCAGAGGTTGACTTCCTTTTTCCCTGTGCAAATCGAGTGTATCCCATAGAGGTCAAATCGGGTTCAGGGGGCACGATAAAGTCGTTACACTCGTATGTCGTTAAAAAACAAGCCGACCAGGCCATCAAGATTAGTTCTGCCAAGCCGTCCGTGAATCAACTGGTGGCCAAAGTGAATAAAGTTGAGCGCGGTTTCAGATTGCTTAATATCCCCTTTTATTTGGTGCATCAATTGGAACGGCTGTTAACTCAGGGATGAGGGAAAGTCTGCGGGCAGGCGCGCAGCCGCCGCTCCCCGGCGATGAGCCGGTAGCCCTTCTCCATCCGCATCAAGATGATAGGCGCCATCACGTTCCAGTCCCGGATGGAGGCCTTGAGGGACTGGAATGATTCGTCTTCCACGTCAATTTCGCTCCGGATCTGGGCGTCGATCACGATCTCGCTGAGCGGAATATTCAGATACTCCTCGCGGACGGCGTCTCCGCCGCCGTTTCCGGCGGCCTGTTCGTTCTGCTTGACCGAAGTGAATTCTGGGGACAGGAATTCATGGAATTCACCTTAATTGGTATTATGTCCCCGGATTTCCCGGATTTCCGCAGCTTACCGCGAGGGAAAGGTGATTGGCGGTGTTGTTGAGAAAGTACGCCGGGTCAACTTAAGCATGGACAACTCTGAAAAAAAGAGATAGTTTATAATTATAGCTGACCAGTCATTAAGGAGGTTGAAGGATGTCATTTCTCACGACTATTTTAAGAAGAAGCGGTGACTACTGGGTGGCGTTGTGCCTGGAAAATGGTGTTGTCAGCCAGGGGTCAACAAAAGAGGAGGCGCTTATAAAAATGAGAGAGGCTATCGCATCTCTGGAGTTGGCTTTCTCCGACGATCCATCACTTTTTACGGCCCCCATTGCCATCAATGAATTGCACGAATTTCTATCCATAGAAGGGCGAGAACCTACATTAGAAACATACGAACTCAGGGCGGTCTATGCCTAAAAACGTACCATCCCTCAAGCCCAGGGAACTGCTGCGTATACTGGCAGGCGGTGGGTGTTCTTTTCTCAGGCATGGAAAGGGAGATCACGATATATACTTGCGTATCGTTGAGGGTCGAAAAAGAACAGCTCCCATCGATACGGGTGCAGGTGAATTGTCTCCGCCTTACGTTATCCGGATTTTTCGTCAGTTTGGTTTCACGGATCAAGAAATTGATGAACTTTTGGCAAATCGGTGAAGATGCGGCAGGCGAAGGCAGAACAGAGCCCCGACGACCTTCAACCAGACTCTCATGAACCTCCAGGAGTCGATCCAGGCCCTTCTGAATCCTTCGGGTGAATTCCGGTGAATTCACGGGCGGGAATCGTCGGCAGCCCCAGCTCCCGGCAGGCGCGCAGCCGCCGTTCCCCGGTCAGCCTGGATCTTATCAGCCAGGGCTTTCTCCGGGATCGCGATGAGAAAGGAGCGCCCTCCATCGAGTTCTACCCGGTCGATGCCGATCGGGTAGGCTCTCATGGGAACGGCGCGGTAAATGAAAAGGCCGACAGGGGTGGAAAAGCGCCTGCCCCGGCTGACGGTAACCGACGTCACCGCTTCGACTCTTTCCGGAATCAGGCCGTAGTAATGCAAGGCGTAATCGAGGGAAATATAGGAAGGCCCGCAGATCATATTTGCCAGGACCTCTCTGGAGAAGGGGCGCCGCTTGTATCTCTCCCCAAAAACGTAAATGCCCTTCTTTACCCGGACGACGGCCCCCTGTCCCAGCAGGGACGTGATCTTGTCACGGGGGCGGTCGTATTCCCGCAGACCGTCCAAAAGGGCCGGATAATCAAACTCCTCGCCCGTGATCTTGCTTCGCAGTTCTTCGATCATTTCTGTTTCCTTCATTATCATGGATTGACGGAGGGATATAACACAATCCATCGTAGTATGTCGACAAATATTCGACATACCACGCTCATATTGACAGCTAATTGCCGTCATAAAGCGCAAAGGCGCATTTGTATCTGACGACTTGCAAGCCTCCCTATGCCGGGAGATATATGAATCCTTGTTCTTTGAAATGCCTGTCAAGGGTGTGTTGCCCCCCAGAATTACATGTTGCTATTCCTCGCACCTTTCGATATGATTCTTTAAATCATCAAACAAGTAAGGGCACTGCCCCACCCTTTCATCGGACGACAAAAATGCAGGATGGGTTACAAGCCATACTCAATTTCGAGACCCCAAAGTTGCACTGAAAAAGAGGAGTTATAGCTATGGAGAAAATGATTAAAATTCATCTCGAAAAATTGCCTGAAGGACTATACCTGGCGACATCCGATGATATTCAGGGATTGGTTGCGCAGGGGAGAACTATTTCCGAGACGCTTGAAATCGCGAGGGATGTGGCGAGAAAGCTCATAGAAGAGCAAGGCTTCCCAGCCGTAAATCTGGGAGCTATCAGTGATTCTTTTGAGTATCCTTTGATCGTAGGAACATAAACCATGGGACAGTTGTCCGGTTTTAGATATCGAGACATCGTACAACGTCTCAAGTTATTTGGCTTCTCGTTCCTCCGTCAAGCGGCGGGAAGCCACGAAATCTGGTACAATAAATCAACAGGCTGCTATACAACCATCCCAAATCACACAGGCGACATGCCCCAAGGTACTCTCAGGGCAATCTTGAAACAAGCGGATATTTCAGCCGAAGATTTCATCAACATGAAACATTCATGACGGGTAGCCGTAGCTCCATCGGAAAGCGCTCCCCGCAGTTCTCATAATTCGGTAAATTCATGAGCGAAATTATCATTGAGGCAGGACGCACCGAGAAAAACTACTGGGCCGATCTCTGGCACTACCGGGAGCTTTTTCTGATTATGGCATGGCGCGATCTATCCGTGCGCTACAAGCAGACTATCCCCGGAATTCAATCAGCTTTATGCGTGTGTCAGGCGCGGCATGGTGGGTATGAATGATCTGACCTCCTGTTTTACCTTTTTACCAACAGATTCTCTGGCCACCTTCAAGTCATATGATGTCTGAAGATTCAGCCAGAATTCCGGCGTGGTGCCGAAGAAAAAGGAAATCCGTAGCGCGGTATCAGCGGTAATGGAACGGGTACCGCTCAGGATAGCGGTTATCCGGTTGGCCGGCACGTGTAGTGCCTGGGCAAAGGCATTGGCGGACATGTTAATTTCGGCAAGCTCTTCCTTCAGCACCTCGCCGGGATGTATGGGGCGCATGGCATTCATGGTGTTTCTCCTTTCTAGTCTTCACTTTCTTGGCGCTTCCTTGATTCATCTTACTTCACCTCCAAAGTAGAATACGATCGTATTCTATGCCACTCCCTGCTTTCAGTCCAGTGATAATTATTTCCGTAATCCACCACTAACTCCATTCAATCTAAATAATTCTATATCGTTATCACCCATAAACCGGCATCATCGCCATGATCCGGCGTCTGGCCTCCAGGTAAAGCTCAAGGGCGGGATGGCCGTTCACAAACCGGACGATTATTTCGGATTGCAAAGCGAGCGCAATTTCAATATACTGAACCCAACCATCACGATCGGGAAAAAACAAAATGATCGTTGATGAAATAAAGGAGAAAGTCGGGAAGAACCAGTATGAATATACACTGCATGATGAAATCGAAAGAAAGGCGGACGATCTCACCTTTTATCAGATCGAGGAAGCGATTCTGGCCGGGGACATTTTGGAGCAATACCCGGATGATGGCCGCGGAGAAAGCTGTCTGTTGGTTGGATTTTCAGAAAATATTCCGATTCATGTCGTTTGCGGAAGACGGGGAGATAAGATCGTAATCGTTACGGTTTACGTTCCGAAGCCGCCGAAATTCGTCGATCCGTGGACAAGGAGCAGGGAACATGGAAAATAAGAAATGCATTTATTGCGGGAGCCCGCAATACGAGGAGCGACGAACGGATTATCTTTACTCGTATAAGGGCAATTATTTGCTTGTCCCCAATACGCCGGTAGAAATTTGCCTGAATTGCGGGATGGTCTATTTCGATGCGAAGGTCCTGAAGGAAATCGAACGCCGTTTCTTCGCCATCCAAAAGAAAACCGAAAAGCCCGACAGTTATGTCGAACTTCCTCAGGTTGCATTCGCATAAAATCTGGCTGGATATGCTATCCGCACGCAATCGCATGTCGCACACCTACAATGCGACAGAAGCCCTCATGGTGTACGACCGCCTGCAGGAATATCGGCAGGAGATGGAAATTCTTCTCGCAGTTCTGAAAACCCAGGACTGATCGCTCTCTTTTCCGCAAGCCGCAAGGAGTTAAAGGTGAAATAATTTGCATGTGGACTCGTTATGAATGATGCGCCTCGTTATCTTGCCTGAATGAAAACCGGGAATGGCCGAGATAACTGATGATCATCGTGATCGGGATGAGCAATGCGCCGGCTATTTTGGGATCAAGATGGAATATTTCCACAAAAACGGGAAGAAGAACGAGGCCAAGAAAAAAACTGAACAGATACATGGAAAAAAAACGCACAAATTCCGGAATAATGGCGAGGCCCCGTAAGGGAGATCGAAAAGTGACAAACTTGTGAAATATGTAAGCATTGAGGATGGCGATAATATTCGCTAAAACCGCTGCCGACATGTAGGCAACGTAGCGCGGTGAGAAAAAAAGATTAAACAAATAGTCGAGCCCAACAAAGACGAGATAACCAAAAATCGTGTTCCAGAGGCCAACCAGGACAAAGCGGACCTTCGTCTGATGATTCAGCCATAAGTGGTCGAGTATCCGTTTCAAAAGGGACTCCCGGCTTTTAATCGAAATTGATCCGTTCCTTTTCGATGACCAATGGTCGCTTCAGCACCTGGGTATGAATGGCGCCGATATATTCTACAATGAGCCATTTCAACCTTGACAATTATCTCAGAATAATCGTTAGTTATCACAGCCCCACGGTCAGATCCACTAAATCCTGAGCGATATAACCGGCCTCCTCGGCGGCTCGCCGCGCCTCAGTTGAAAGGCGAGGTGCGATTGCCGATTTTTCTACTTTCCAGTTGCTGAGTTCAGGTCTCAGGCGAAGAAACCGTTCGACATGGCCGTCAAACCGCTTCAGTCCGCCTACAAGGCGATCCGCATTCCTCTTGCACGACCCCAAACGTACGATTCTCGCCTCATCATTGAGCGCGACCAGGTCGATTTCCGTTCCCGCCTTGTCCCAATATCCATGAATCTGCGACGTCAACTCGAAATCACCGATTCCCTTACGGCTGCGTTCTTTGTAGAGCTCCCGGATAAGCCTTTCAAACCCGTAACCTTCCGCTTCGGCAAGCCGCTGATCCGCTTCAGCGATCAAGGGCTCCAAGGGTCTGAAATTTACCGAAGCAGTGGGAACGGCCAGGACGGAAAGCCAGGTCCGCAGGAAGTTATCTTTGAGATAAAATCGTCCGTTGCGTGCCGTCGGTTTGGCGAAGACAGGCTGTAGTCGTTCAATCATCCCATAACGTTCGCGCAGGACCTTTATATAGCCCGCCACCTGCTTGCCGTTTCCTGACAGGGAGGACTTCACATGGGCGTCGAGATCGCTGTTCGTACATCCTGGATGTCGTGCAACATACTTCAGAATCAGATCATAGCGGCCGCGCAGCTCTCTGAGAAACCAGCTTTCCGCTTCCATCCGGAGCGGCGAAGAACTGGTGAAAAACATCTTCCTCAGCAGTTCCCGGCGGTCGGCGTCCAAGACGTCCTGCTCGTAGCAGTCCCGATAAAACTTCGGGACCCCCTCGAAAAGATTCCAGAGAAAAAGCAGCCTCTCCGGGGCATCATCGGCGTGGATTTGCAGGATCTCGAGGATGGACGCGATATCGAGATGGGGAAGTTCCATCTGGTCTGTCAGGCGGTTGAATAGAGGCGCCGTCCTGTCCTCCAGAAGCGCCGCCATCTCCGTATGGATGGAGCCAAGTACGATGAGGCCGCCGGGTACCCGATCTGCCTCCCTTGCCAGACGGTCCACCTCGTATTGCAGATGAGAGGTGAACTCGGCCAGGGACTGGCGGTGAAAATACTGGAACTCATCGATGATGACGACAAATCCGTCACGGACGAGACCGGCGATGCTGGCGGCAAACGCGCCGAGATCGCGGGGAGTGCGGTTTTCCAGGCCGAAGGTGGCATAAAAGTCGCGAACTGTCGAAAGAACGCCGGCGGGGTCGGAATCCGGGATCTGGAGATAGACCGCCCGCTCTCTCCCGATTTCTCGCAGTGCCTCTTGCACCAGGCTTGTCTTGCCGATCCGCCTTCGCCCCGATATCTTCAGGAAAAACCACCGCCCACGTCGAAGGATTTCAAGGATTTGCTCAACCTCCCGCCTTCTTCCATAAAAGCCCCACGGCAACTTCGACACACCTTCCTCCCTTAATGTAAAAGTTTTTATATTAAGGCATTGTATAGCATATTTCGGCTCAATATCAAATAGTTAATCTTGCGCTTTGTTCAATCCTCAGTCTCTAAAGGTCCACCCTGCTATTCAGTCGAAATTGATCCGTTCCTTTTCGATGACCAATGGCCGCTTCAGCACCTGGGTATGAATGGCGCCGATATATTCCCCGATGATACCGATGAAGATAAGCTGAACGGATGAAAAGAAAAACAGACCTATGACCAGCGGCACCATCCCTACCTGCATGAAATCCGGGGACATCCATAATACCAATTAAGGATCGCGAACGTAATCAGGGGAGAATTCATCATTCTTATCACTTCACTCTCCAATAACCGTCGCGGTCGCTCCCCATGCGTTCCACCCGGTTTTCAGATTTGAGCGCGGCCAGATTGTCCTTGATGGTATTTTGACTCTTCCCCAACAATTGCGCCATCTCACCACGGGTAAGCTTTGGATTTCCTCGGAGGATATCGAGAATCTGGTCCTTAGTTGAGGTTTTCTGGGTGGTTTTCTGGGTGGTTTTCTGGGTGGTTTTCTGGGTGGTTTTCTGGGTGGTTTTGAAAAAGGTTACCCGAAACCCATCCTGGATCTCCTCAAACGACGGATCCATTAGCCCGTATGTCCTTATAGATTCCAATACCCGTTTAATGCCGGAACCGTATTTCTCAATGATCCCGGCCTCTTTAAAAAGCGTAGCGATCTGTTTGTTGCGGATGGCGGAGACGTAGTTGCCGCGCACCAACTGCTCTATCGACAGCCCGGCCATCAGGCGACCGGGATTGAAGAATTCTATCCGGTCGTCAAATATTCTGATCATGGAATCGCTTGAACTCATGTAGTCGCGGTGGACAATCATGTTGACCACAATTTCGCGAAGCGCCGTAAGGGGATAGTCCCAGCGTTCCTCCCGCTGTTTATCTCCGGTAATGATGTAAGATCTATTCAGATGTTTTCGAATAAACGAGAGCGCCGCATCCACTTCACCAAACAGGTCCGATCGTATGGTTAGGCTGTCCTGAATGAGGGTGTCGCTATCAAAACGCCCTATCTCTATCGTGGATATAAGGACATCCTCCGTTGCAAAAAGTAGATAGCATGCATTCGTAATTGATGTCTCCTTGATTAACTCGAATTTTTTGAGCACCGTGAGGGGATCATCTAGAATGGGATTGGGGCGAATCCGATTTGATATTTCTATGAATTTGCTCACTTTCGCTAAAGAGATGTCCTCCAGTCCATGGCGGGTGTCGGAATAGAAATCCCAGCTTGTCTGATAACTTCGCAAATGAAGATCGGATATCTCGTGAATGGGAATCTGATGGTTTGCATTCCTGACTCTTTTCAGATATTTCCCTCGGCAGCTTACGGGCTTGATCGGAAACTCGTCGATCATAAAGATCACGATGTCTTTATGATCAATGGCAGCGGTCGCAACATCCGGTATAAGAGTGGGAAACGTGTTGGTTTTTATCTGATTTAGCCATTGCGGGATCGTCTCGTTGCCAAGCTGGACGCCGACAATCTTGCCAGAATCTGCAACACCGACAAAAACATACCCGCCCTTTGTATTGGCGAAAGCGGCAAGCGTTTCAATCGCCGCCTGATCGAAGGCGGATTTGAACTCGACCGTTTCGGATTCGCCTTTTTTTATGAAATTCAGGATGGTTTCTTCGTTCATTTTTTCTCCGTGCGGCCTGCCTCAAGGATGATTTCACTCAAGTGTTCAAGTATCTGTTGCAAAATTGACTCCCGGCTTTTAATCGAAATTGATTCGTTCCTTTTCGATGACCAATGGCCGCTTCAGCACCTGGGTATGAATGGCGCCGATATATTCGCCGATGATACCGATGAAAAACAACTGAACGGATGAAAAGAAAAAGAGGCCGATGACAAGAGGCGCCATCCCAACCTGAAAGTTATCCCAGAAAATCAATTTATAAATAAAATAAGCAAGAGCAACAGCAAGACTCATAAGCGCCACTGAAAAACCCGTCATCGTCGCCAACCTGAGGGGTACCTTAGAATGATTGGTAATACCCAGCATGGCCAGGTCGTAGAGCGTGTAAAAATTGTTTTTTGTGAACCCGCGTTTGCGCGTGGGCTGGTGGAACGGAATGGGGGCGATTTCGAAACCGATGTCGCAGATGAGGCCGCGGAAATAGGGATAGGGATCGTCGATGTGGCGGAGAATTTCGATCACCTTCTTGTCATACAGTCCAAAGCCGGTTGTGTTTTGCATCAATTCCACTTCGGATAGTTTGCTAACCATTTTATAATAGGCTTTGCGAACATGAAAAAAGAGAGGCGATTCCGCGCTGCTTTCTTTGACCCCCAGCACGATTTTAAATCCTTCCTCCCATTTCTTTACGAATTGCGGAATCATTTCCGGCGGGTCCTGCAGGTCCGACGCCATGCCAATTACCGCGTCTCCTCTTGCCTGCAGTAGGGCATAATAACCCGAACGGATATGTCCGAAATTGCGCGTGTTTACGATTACTTTGATGTGTTTGTCTTCGGAGGAAATTTCGCGAAGAACGGCGACAGTGTTGTCTTTGGAGGCATTGTCGATCAGAATATGTTCATACGCATATTCCGGCAATTCTTCCATGACATTGCGGATACGATCCACCAGTTCGCGGATGTTTTCTTCTTCGTTGTAGCAGGGGGTCATGATACTGATTGTCTTCATTGGCAATTTCTCCCTGGTTTTCAGGTTCCTGTTTTCGAGAGATGAATGTATCCACGCTCACTCTTGTGTCAAGGAATAAAAGCGGACAATTTTATTCGTACACTTCAACGTTTGCCTGATCTCCGATGCGATTTCTTCCTGATAGGCGCGGCTGGAAATGAGCACGGCCACGTCCGGATAGTCTGGAAGAACCTTGGGCGCCAAGACTGGCAGATTGAGCACTCGACATCCATGGTAGCGTGGGTTTCCATCCACGAAAGCCACAATGTTCGCCTGTACCAGGGAACTCTCCGCCAACAAACGAAGCGTGTGGGTACCGACGCCCCATACCAGCAAGGGTTTTTTCTCCTGAACCAGGCCGGCAACAATATTCCGAATTCTTTCATCTTCGCTTCGGCACTGCGTAATATAATTTCTCAGCCCACCAATTGTTGTTGTGTCCTTGATTATTTGGAAAGGCGGGGAGGATTCCTCCTCCGGCTTGCAAAAGATGCCATGCACAACCGGCGTTTTTGTCCGAAGATTCACTGGCAGCATGTCTTCGATCATGGCGATGGGAACAAACCCCCGGGTTGCCATAAGATTGGACAACGAGCCTGGTCCGAAGAAATTGATGTGTTCAATGCTGAATTCTTGAAATGGCGCGTCTTCGCCTTCCGCATAACGGGAAGCATTGGGCACGGAAATAAAAACCCGGCCGCCCTTTTTGGTGTGGAATGCTATTTTGTCAAGCGCTTGACCGAGATCCCTTACATGCTCCAGCACACCCGTAAGGATCATGACATCCGCAAAACCTTCCGGAAGGTCAAGGTTGGAGAAGGTACCTGTATCCACCTGTATCCCAAAGCGTTGCATGGCAATTTGGGCACAGGCGGGAGATGGGTCTACCCCGAGAATGTGCTCAAATCCCGCATCTCGGAAATGCGCCAGTAGGCGTCCGGTAGAGCAGCCGATGTCCACGATCTGCGCGGCATGCTCCGGCACATATGGTATCATGGCCTTGGCTACCGCCCGCATTTTTTCAACTTCCCATTTCGATTCGGTTCCGCTCAGGGCGCTGTCTTCGTATTTCGACATCGCGCCGTAGTAGGCGTCAAACCATTTCTGATCCGGAATATGATCCGCAAAAGCAAATCCGCAATTATCGCAGGCAACAACGTCGTAACCATCCAGGAAACTTGCATTTCCTTCCTTGGCGAACCTCTGTTGGTAGAGCAACTCCCCTTCGGTTCCACCGCATACCGCACAGATTCTGCGAAACGCTCCCCGGGCTCCCTCCGATACCGTCATGGTTTCATCCTCCACCGGGGTATGGCGTAACAGACCGTATCATCAATCTCATGCGTATAGTGCCGGATTAGCAAGTCTTCACACAGAATTTCTTCCAGATTCAATTCCGTTGATGTCCGGTTCATGTTATTCATCCAAAGGGGGTACGATCATGTTGGCGAGGAATTCTTCACGATCCAAGAAGGGCCACAAATCCTCCAGTGGTTTTGATATCATAGACCCATCTGCTCGTTGTATAGACGAAAGCCTTGGGGCGCAGACTTCGTCCTTTAAAACTACAACATCACATACTACAGGCCCTGGTGTTTGAAGAACATTTTTGATTTGCTGTCGTAAGTCAACAGGGGTATCAATGCGTGCTGTGGGAATCTTATAAGCTGAGGCAACACTTACTATGTCAGGGAGGGTCATTCCACTGCTTGAATCGGCTCCAGTCAATTGACCGAAATACTTTTGTTGCGATGCGCGAATGGAAGCATATCCATGATTGTTTATTACAAAGAACTTGATTGGAAGATTGAGTCGGGCAACGGTTTCTAGCTCTTGAATATTCATTTGAAATCCACCATCACCATCAACTGATATTGTTCGCTTCCGCCCACTGGCTAAGCAAGCACCAATACTGGCTGGCAATGCAAATCCCATTGAACCTAAACCTCTGCCATGTAAAACCCGTTGATTTAATTTTGCCCTAAAAACTTGAAAAAATATTTCAACTGCGGCCCCGGAACTTCCTGGTGCAATCAAATCGCCTTCTGACAGTTCTTCAGCGAGAATTTCGGAAAAAAAATATGTACTGAGTTCTGCCTGTTCCCTATGTTCACGAAGTACTACGGGATACTTAGCCTTCCATTCTTTGCATCTTGACAACCACGCGGAGCGATCTTTTTTTTCCATACTATTATTTTGCTTCTGTAATTCAAATATAAAATCCTTGGCATCTGCACATATGGGTAAGTTGATCGTATCTTTTAACTTTTGTATTTCATTTGGATCTATGTCAACCATAATCTTCTGGGCTTCTCTGGCAAGTTTTTCTGGGGCATAACCAATCATTGCCATATCCAACCTTGCCCCAATCATAAGTAACCAATCAGAGTTTTGTAATGCAAAATTTACTCCTCTTGGTGCTATTGAGCCGGGACTGCCGACAAGTAGCTCATGGCTATATGGTATAAGATCTATTCCCATCCAAGTTGTCATAACCGGAATTGCCAACTTATCGATCAAGTGTAGAAGGTCTTCTTGTCCTCCAGATAGTCGTACTCCATTTCCAACCAAAATGATGGGCCTTTCAGCCTTGTTTAATAACTTGATGACGCTGTCAACTATGCCTTCCAAATGGGTATTGTCAAATTTTTGCTTTCCTTCTTCTAATTGATCAAACTTCTTAAGACTTTCCGGGTCAATCATTGTTGCTTGAACATCAAGAGGAATATCAACCCAAACAGGTCCTGGGCGGTCAGATTTGGCTAGGAATAAGGCCTTTTCCAAATGGTACCTGATGGTAGTCGGATCCATAAGGGTGACTGCGTACTTTGTGATAGTTTTTACCAGAGAGACAATATCTACTTCTTGTACCCCTAATTGTCTGACACCTAAATTCTCCTTTAAATCAGCGCGTTTCACTTGACCAGATATGAAAAAGCAAGGGGATGAATCCAACCATGCGGCGGCAACACCAGTAATTGCATTTGTTCCACCAGGGCCAGTAGTGACCAATGCTACACCGAGGTTATTTGTTACCATGGCATAGGCCTCGGCTGCAATGGCGCTTGCCTGCTCATGAAGATTACAAACAAAAATAAGCCCGGAACAGTGGCCTATTGAGTCGTTCAGGTGCATGGCGCCGCCACCCGGCACCATGAAAACGTGCCGGATATCCTTGCCAGCGATCCACTGCGCCACATAGTCTGATAATTTGATCATCACGTCATATTCCCCTAGTAGGCTTAGTCCATTTGTTGATTGGCTATTAGCATGTCGAGCAACTCTCGCACGGCTCCGTGACCTCCTCTCTGTTGGGTCACCACGTCAACTTGCTGTCGCACAGCGGTATGCGCGTTAGCTGGTGCGGCAGACAAACCAGCGATTTTGAGCGCAGGAAGGTCGTTAATATCATCGCCCATAAAGCATACCATAGACAAGCTTAT
This sequence comes from Syntrophaceae bacterium, assembly GCA_003141195.1. Lineage (GTDB taxonomy): Bacteria > Desulfobacterota > Syntrophia > Syntrophales > UBA5619 > UBA5619. The sequence continues at coordinate 103,364 of PLLC01000088.1, read as the reverse complement.
GTTGTATTTCGTAGCAAATGTATTTAAAGCAGATGCTTTATCGTGGCAGCCCTTGTAAACGTCTGTGATCCCAAGCTTCTCAGCAAACCGATCAACAATCTTCATGCCAGAAGAGCTACTTTCTCCAGAAATCAACCCTATTATTATGCCGACTTTTTTAGCTAAAGGAATGCCTGTAACATCGTAAAAACAAAAACGTTTTAGCTCGTCCCCATTTGCACTCCACCAGACAGTTCCGTCAGTTAGGACTCCGTCCACGTCCAGTACCACAGCTTTTATGGATTTCATTGAATTCCACCCACACGGCGAAGCCTTTGAATAAGGGCAATCTCTCCTTCAACAACCCGCTTAATGCTGTCTCCTAATGCTATTTCGACCAAGCGAATATCACGAACCAATCTTGAAATTCCATTTGGTTCTAAAGAGGCAGCCTGGTCGGAGCCCCACATAGATCGGTCAAGTGTTATATGGCGTTCTACAACACAAGCACCAAGAGCCACGGCAGCAACAGAAGACGGCAACCCGGTTTCATGTCCCGAATAACCAATCGGGACGTCATATCGTTCTCGTAACATCGGAATCACCCTAAGATTGAGATCTACATAATTCGCTGGATAAGTGCTACATGCATGCATAAGAACGAGATTACTCTTTCCTAAAACATCCACGGCATGATCGATTTGGTCCATTGTGCTCATACCTGTGGCTAATAGAATGAGGCGATCCTTAGCCTTCTGCCGTGTGTACCGCAAAAGTCCATCGTCAGTGAGAGAGGGCGAACCGATCTTGTAACAGGGGGGATCAAATCGATCAATAAAATCTACTGATGGTTCATCCCAACAAGAAGCATACCACACTACGCCATTGCTTTTGCAGTAACGGCCAATTTCGGTATATTCAGCTTGGCCGAACTCGATTTTGTTACGATATTCCATGTATGTCATGTAACCCCATGGTGTATCTCGCATCATATTGCGCTGTTCTGGCGGAACACACAATTCTGGGGTGCGTTTTTGAAATTTAACGGCATTGCAGCCGGCAAAAGAGGCAACATCGATCAACTTTTTTGCGATATCGACATCGCCGTTATGATTTATTCCGATTTCGGCAATAATAAAGCAGGGATGACCATCACCAACAAAGGCGTTACCAATTTTTACTTCTGCCATTTTAGAGCTCCTTTCTTGAATAAGGCCCTCTATACCATCGCATCGTTTTTCTTATAGATTCAGCAAGAGGGATGAGCTGGCGTACACCGATCTCCGATTGTGCTCTTGAAGTATCGGGAACATAGTGGTCCTGGGCAACGCCATCAAAAGATTTCCCTAAAATAGAAACACCCAAAGGCGGTACGGATTCATTCGCAACCTCCTCGGCCATCGCTCGAATCGTTATCGGGAATTCAGACCCCACATTGTATGGCTTGCATGTGATCCCTCTGAACAGGATCGTCCATAGCCATATAGTAAGATCGGCCATGTAAAGATACGAGCGCACGGCCTTTCCATCCCCTTTAACGGTAATGCGGCCTCCAGATAAAGCATCCAGGATAAAATCACTGACGGCAAAGCGACCGTTGAGGGGCAAGTACGGTCCTATAAAAGAAAAACACCGGGCAATCTTTGCTTCAAAATCATTTTCCTCCGCATAAAGTACACTTAAAGATTCCATCATCCGCCTGACGTGATGATAGGCGCTTGCACTAACGGCCGGGTCATAAGAACCGGGAAAATCTTCAGGGATCTTTTCCAACGGGGATGGCGCTTTGCCATACACGGCTCCGGTGCTTACTAACAGCATCTTTTTAATATTTGCCCGGACACAAAAATCGAGAATGCGCCTTGTCCCGGTCAGCATTTCATTGACCAGGGAAAGGTTGCTTGGTTTTACATCAGCAGGCTGCTGATAAACGGCACTGTGAATCAGATGTGAAAACGGACCTTCCGGAAAAACGAAATCCTTGATATCGCCCCTCAAGAATTGAATGGCCCGATGGTGATACAGGTGCGCCGCCTTTTTTTCAAAGGCCTCCGGATTCCTGGACAAAACCATGGCTTCGGCATTCAAATTAAGCTTATCATTTGCCCAGGCAAAACTTTCCAGAAGCCAGCAACCGAAAAAACCCGTGCCGCCCGTGATGAATAGGCGCTCCCCGCGAAGTTCTTCCCATAGGTCGCGGGTATGGGTGAGGATATGATCCAAATCTTCCGCTAAAAGATTTTCCACGTTGCTCTCACCACGTCTTCCACGGGGCCATTCCCTTTTCCCAGAGGGATTCGAGGTAGCGCACATCCCGGGCCGTATCCATGCACTGCCAGAACCCCTCGTGCTGATAGCCGCAGAGCTTGCCTTCCGCGGCCATGGTTTCCATAGGAGCATGTTCCCACATGATATCGTTTTGGATATAACCAAGGGCCTCAGGCTCAATGACAAAGAATCCGCCGTTGATCCACCCCTCGTGAAGGGTTGATTTCTCTTTGAAATTACGGATTCTCACCCCTTCAAATTCCAGGGCGCCGAACCGGGCCGGGGGGCGAACCGCCGTGAGGGTGACCAGGGCCTTCTGCCGCTGGTGAAAATGAAGTAAGTCATCCAGGTTGACATCGCAGACGCCATCTCCGTAAGTCATCAGGAAAGGTCTTTTCTTAATCATCCCGGCCAGCCGCTTGAGACGGCCTCCCGTCTGGGTCTCCAGCCCCGTATCGATCAAATGTACCGTCCATTTTTCTCCATGATTTTCCCGGATCATGCGGACCTGGCCATCCTCCAGGCTGACGGTGAAATCCTGGCCGAGGGCATAGAAATCAATAAAATACCGTTTGATCATCTCGCCTTTATACCCGAGGGCGAGGATGAATTCGTTGAACCCATATTGGGAATAGTGCTTCATGATATGCCAGAGGATCGGCCGGCCGCCGATTTCCACCAGGGGCTTGGGGCGGACCTCCGTCTGTTCCGCCAGGCGCGTCCCCATGCCGCCGCACAGGATAACTACCGGGACTTTTTTCTTCAAGTCATTTCCCTCATCTTTAAATACACAACGTGACCTTAATTTAAGTTGGGTTCGGCCTTCTCATAGCCCGATTCAGACATGATATCTTCCAACGTCCCCATTTTCTCCGCTTCTTCAAGAAATAAACGGACCGCTGTCTTTAGGTTATTGCGGGCTTCATCGACCGTGCCGCCGCAACTGGACACATCAAGTTTTGGCGAGTAGGCGACATATGTTTTGCCCTCCTGAAAAACAATGCTGTCAAATTCTATCTTAATCATGTCGAATCCTCTTTTTCATCTTTACATTTTAAATCGCTTTATAGTTTCCATAACATAGCATAATATGTCTTCAGTCAACCCCGGATAGACGCCGATCCAGAAGACCTGATTCATTACGAAATCGGAGTTCCTGAGATCGCCGATCTTGCGGTGCGGCACATCCCGGAAAGCCGGCTGGCGAGTAAGGTTGCCGCCAAACAACAGCCGCGTGTCTATCTTCGCCTGATCCAGATGGCAGATCAGCTCGTTTCTTGAAAATGGCGCCTCCGGCCGGACGGCGATGGGAAAGCCGAACCAGCTCGGCTGCGAATGCGTCGTCGCCTCCGGCAGGATAAAGAATTCCTCAAGATTTTTCAAGCCATCATAAAGGATCTGAAAGTTCCGCCGCCGGATCTCGATGAACCGGGGCAGCTTCCTTAACTGGGAAACGCCCAGGGCTGCCTGAAAATCCGTCAGTTTCAAGTTGTAGCCGATGTGGGAATAGACATACTTGTGATCATACCCAAAGGGAAGATCTCCGAATTGCTGCTCAAATCGCCGTTTGCAGGTATTGTTGTGTCCCGTCTCGCACCAGCAGTCCCGACCCCAGTCGCGGAAGGATTCGATCAGCCGCTTGAGTTCGCCGCTGTTCGTCACGACGGCGCCGCCTTCCCCCATCGTGATGTGATGGGCCGGATAGAAACTAAAGGTAGCGATATCACCGATGGCGCCGGTATAAAGTCTCTCTCGCCGTTCATTTGCCGGCAGATCATCCCCCCCTTCTCTCTGAGGCGCTCCGAATCGATGTGAGGCCGAGGGGGTGGCGCCCTTTTCTGCCGGGAGTTCATACGTCGCCCCGAGGGCGTCGCAGTTGTCCTCGATCAGCCAAAGGTCATGCTTCCGGCAGAACGTCGTGACGGCATCCAGATCGAAGGGATTGCCCAGGGTATGGGGAAGGAAAACCGCCCGCGTCCGGTTGCTCAGGGCCGCATCGAGCTGCGACGCATCCACATTGTAGGTTGGAATGGTCACATCCACGAAAACGGGGATCAGCCGGTTTTGCAGGATGGGATTGACCGTTGTGGGAAAACCCGCCGCGAGGGTGATCACCTCGTCCCCCGGCTGCAGGCGGCGATCTTTCAGCTTGGGCGACGTCAGGCAGGAGATGGCCAGGAGATTGGCGGAAGATCCGGAATTACAGAGACTGGTGTGCCTGGTCCCAAGGAATTCGGAAAAACTCTTTTCGAAAGCCGCGGCAAACCGTCCTGTCGTAAGCCAGAAATCGAGGACCGCCTCCATGAGGATCGCCATATCCTCAACGTCATAAACCTTGCCGGACACGGGCACGGGCGTCTCGCCGGGAACAAACGGCGCATCCCAACGTGGCGCATGGCAGGCGGCGAAATAATCTGCTACAGCATTGCGGACGCACTGCCTCAGCACTTCATCTTGCATGACCCATTTCCTCTATGGTCACAGAGTCCATTTTGCGGATTATGGTGCGTTTATAACCTTTCAGAAAACCATTTTGGGTATGGCACATCGATCATTGTCAGTTGGGCCTCTGAAACAAAAGGCACATCCATCGCCAACATATCTTCTGCCCCGATACGAAGTGCTTCGAGCAATTCTTCCCGTGTCTTCTCCTGTGCGTTGACGCCCGGCAGATCAATCAACCAACCAATCCACCAGTCTCCTGATTTCTTAACAACGGCTCTGTATTGCATACTTTCTACCTCACGAAAGGAATCTGTAGATCTTTACAAATTTTCCTTGCCAATTCATCGACAATTTCATTGTGCCTTGGGACCTGCGTTTTGTATGCTTCTCTCTGATAGATGCTATGCCGTCTCCCCTCCCGAACCAGGACAGCGTTATATTTCTTTATGTGTTTAACGAGGTCGGTTCTTCTCATGTCGTCCAAGAAAGATTATTACTCGCTATCCTTGATTTTAGTTCCTCAAGAGAAATAAGATCACCGGGATGATTATCGAATATAGCAAGTCTTCTTTGCAGCTCACTCTTGTGGCTTTCAGGAATTGGCATCACAGATGAGTCCGCAGCAATACTCTCCCATAAATCCTCAACAAGAAGAATCTTTTCAGGCATACTCAATTTTTTTATCTCGGGCATATTTATCAAATTCACTTTTCTCCTCCTTTTTCCATCTTTTACTTTTCAGTCCACCTTAAAGTCCTTTCCCTTGCCGTCTTTACGTATTTCGCAATTTGTTTTGTGCAAAGGTGATAGAGAACTTCCTGCGAAGCGCCACTGTAGAACATTTTATACCATTCCGCCGTCAGGTCAATAGCCTGCTCCATCGAAAGGGCATTTCGCCAGCCCAGGCGGGCTGCCGCCTTGTCGCAGCAGAGCCGCAGAACGGCGGCTTCATGGACCGCCCCTGGTTCGGACAGATCCTGCCATTCCCCGGCGCCCCATGCCTGAATGAAACGAGTTACCACCTCGGCAACCGTCAAATCAGCCGTATTGCCCGGACCGAAATTCCAGGCGCCGCTGAACTCTTCCGGCTCTTCCCACAAGCGCGCCCCCAGATAGAGGTAACCGCTCAGGAGTTCAAGAACATGCTGCCAGGGACGGACGGACCGGGGATTGCGGATGGCAATGGCTCGGCCGCTGCTCAACGCCCGGACGCAGTCGGGAATCAGGCGATCCCGGCCCCAGTCGCCGCCACCTATGGCGTTTCCTGCCCGACAGGAACCAGCCCCGATCTGCCTGCCGCCACTGGCTGAATTGCTGGCAATCTGGGGACATGGCCCGGCAATCTGGGGACATGACCCAATTTCTCCAGAAATTGGGATCGTGTCCCCGGATTGCCCAGAAATTGAAATCGTGTCCCCAGATTTACCAAGGACAGAAATAGGTATTATGTCCCCATATTTCTTTTGAGAGAAAAAGGAGCGGAGATAGGCAGCAAAGATCAGTTCGGCGCACCCTTTCGAGGCGCTGTAAGGATCGTGGCCGCCGAGGGGATCGTTTTCATGGTAGCCCCAGACCCATTCCCGGTTTTCATAGCACTTGTCGCTCGTAACATTGACCACGACTCGGACGTCTGGTGTGCGCCGCACCGCCTCCAGCACATTGACCGTTCCTCCGGCGTTCGTGTCGAAGGTTCCCTTCGGATCATCATAGGAAGACCGGACAAGCGCCTGGGCGGCCAGATGAAAGACCATCTCCGGTTTATAATGACTGAATATTGAAATGAGGCGGTCATGATCCCGGACATCCCCATGTTGATGATCGATATGTTCCGAAAGCCGGCAGACGCTGAAATTGTTCGGTTCGCTGGGCGGATCCAGAGAGTAACCCACGACCTCTGCCCCCAGCTCCTTCAACCAGATACAAAGCCAGGAACCCTTGAAGCCTGTATGGCCCGTAACCAGGACCCGCTTTCCCTGATAGATATTCTTAAACATGATTTCTCTCAAGTTCAGTGTCAAAAGGGGACACCGCGGAGATTGTTTTGAGACATGCCCCCACTTTGTCATTCCCACCTGCGCGGGAATGACAAATTAGACCATATACGGAGAAACTCAAGTTCTCTTTATTGAAAAGCATTTACGTTCAGGTGGTATGAGTGTAACGGTGAGGCGCTTGTGTGTCAAGGTGTTTCCTCCAGCACTATGTTCCCCTTGCAAGCAAGATTAAACAGCGGTAAGATGTTGCCACAGACAACAGCAGAGAGAACATCATGAAAGATAAAGACAGAGGTGTCGCACTCGAATTGAAAAACCGTTTGGCAGGGTTTGTACAACTTGTTGATTTCTGTGTATTTGGATCGCGGGCGCGGGGGGACGCCATTGACGATTCGGACATGGATGTTTTTATTGAGGTGGAAAACCTGGACAAGGATCTGAAGGAACGTGTTCAGGATGCAGCATGGGAAGTCGGTTTTGAAAACTTCATGGTGATTTCTCCCCTGATCTTCACCCGGGATGAATTGGAAAATTCGCCGCTCCGATCATCGCCCATCGTCAGAGTCATTAAAGAAGAGGGTTCGCAGATATGACCGATCGGGAAACCCTGTTCATATACCGTATGAACGAAGCCGAAGAAACCTTGACGGACACTCGCAAGATGCTGGAGAGTGGCATCAGCACTCGCTCTGTGGTCAACCGGGCGTACTACGCCATATTCTACGGAATCATTGCCCTTTTCATCCATGAAAACGTCGAGCACAAGACCTCCAAACACTCGGGCATCATTTCCATCTTCGACAAGTCAATCGTCCATACCGGTAAGATGGGAAGAGAGTACTCCCGGATGCTCCACCGGATTTTTGATGCTCGTCAGGAATCGGACTACAAGGAATTTGTCCGGTTTACTAATGACGATGCTGCTGAATATCTGCGGATGGCTGAAGAATTCCTGCGAGGCGTCAAGGCCTTCATTGTGGAAAGCAAGAACAACTAATCCTCTCAGTTAAAATTCAAGATCCCCTAAATATGGGATCCCGGGCGTTACCGCGTGATGTCAAGTGACACACTGCACCGGGAAATTCTATGCGCAACGGTCTGGCCATGTCTATCTTATTGGCTCGGAATAACTGTTAAGGCAAGACCTGAACCCCCGGTTTCCTCCAGAGTGCACACCATCATCATGACGGCTGAAAAGTGTTAGAAGTTAAAACTTTCAGCGCAGTTTGAATATGGACATTATTTTTTGGTTATCTATGGAAATTGAGTAAACTTCATTGGCTAATTGATAGGGTTGAGGATGCCAACGGTAATTTGTCAGAAAATAGTTCGCCTGATTAATATCGGCATGCCTCAGTCTTTTGATATCTCCTTTTTCGAGAAAAACAGAATTGTTTCTCATGGGTGTAATCGGATTCGCTAACAATCCTATAATAGGCCTTTTGTCGCTTTTGACGATATATTCCAGTCCCTTGCGAAAAGACAAACCCCAGTAATCGAGCTCAAATATCTGTCCCACATTATTGCCGGCTAATGTGTTGAAATAAACATTCTGAAAGGGGTGATATCGTATCATCTGATAGGGTGTAGAGATAATGCCAAGCGCAATGACGGCCGCTATGAATAACGCCGCACGCCGCTCACGGCCGGAACGGGCTTCCTCCATAAGACCCAGCAACCGGGCTGCTCCTGTCATGGCAATGAGCAGAAAAGGCGCATAGATGAAATACAAGTGTCTCCAGCCATCATAGAGAGCGGAATTGAGAACAATCACAGCAGCCAACGGCACGACGAAGAGAAGAATAAACAGAAAATCCTGGCGTTCCCTGTCATTCGAGTAAAGCTTGATCCCGTTCTTTATCATCCCCTGGATCGCCAAGAAGGTACCGATCAGGAAGAAAAAAGTGTATATCACCGGCGTCGTGATCAGAATCCATACGGGAATGTAATGCCAGGGGACTGCTGTTGATTTGATGAATGTGCCCAGGTAGAGGACGTAGTAAGAAATGGGGAATCTGTTCATGACCCCAAATGCATTGATGAAATTCCGCGCCGGGTTTTCCCAGAGGTAAGGCCAAAAAAGTACCATAAAAAAAGAAAACGAAATCAGGTATATAAACAAAGGGAACAGCCTTTTGTGCAAATTATTGAATGTCCGGCCTGCCTTCATTTCATCGATGCCCGTTACAAAAACGGCAAGAAAGGGAATAAATACCCCCGTGATTCGTTGATCCACCACAAGGGCGGTGGCCAAGGCAAATAATATCGAATTCATGAGGGTTTTTCTGTTCAGATAACGGATAAAGAAATAAATGGAGATAATGAAGAGAGAAAGAAAGACAATGTCTTTGCCATAGAATGATTCGGCAAAAATGCGGGGACTCAGGATCAGAAAAAAGCACGCTATCAAGCCCAATGCCCGGCTTTCAAACCGGTTTCTGACGATCAAATAGAAGAAGAACACACTGACATAAAACAGGAGAAAATTGCATAAATGTCGCAGATAGTACGCTTCAGGCATTGTGCCGTTATAGCCCAGCAGGAGATCGGCAACATACATGGGCAAATCGAAAATGATACCGTATTCTTTCGCTCCGTATTTCGCAAGAGGAGGCAAGGAGGAAAACTCCGGGGGGTGAAAGTCAGGCATGACAAGGGATGACAGGTATTTTGCCGTAACACCGGCGATCTCGCGGTGTACCGGCTCGTCCCAGGAAATGCCATAGTCTTTATAAATGGAAATGCCGATGGCAAGATAAACAAGGAAAAAGATAAGCACAAAAATGCGCGGTTTTTTGAACAGCCAAGAAAACTTCATGTTCGTGGGCAACGCGCTGCCGGCTTCGGCGCCGTCCTGCAATTCAGAAATATGCGGTAGGATAACATCATCCGTGTCTTTGCAAGGTGGCGAATTATTCATGCATTTCTCAGACATTTCGGATTCCTTTTGCAAAGGCACTTGCATGAGCCGCGTTAGATCCACTGGTGCAATAACTGTTTATCGTTGCCCTTATTACTCCGGCAACAATATACGTCAAAGCCGTCATTCCCGCGAAAGCGGGAATCCAGAATTGGACTGGATGCCGGATCAAGTCCGGCATGACATTTGATATGTTTAATTTCCGGAGTAATAAACAAGTCATCATTTTGAATCGCCGCCCAGAATCGCCAGGTTCTTGTCGATCTTTTGAACATACTCCGTATCCGCCGGCGGTACCTTCATCCTGGCGATTTTCAGGAAGGTGACGGCCTCTCTGATCTTCCCGACGGCTGACGCGGTCATCCCCAGTTGATAGATTTCTTTATAGTCCGTATTCGGGTTAAACGGGTTGACGTATTTTGAAAGCACCCTGTAGGCTTTTTTGTATTCCTTCAAGTTGTTATAGGATGCATGTAAATTCCAATACACGTTTTCCGCCTTGGACGTCCGCCCCATATCCAGGGCCTTTTTATAGAGGCGGGCGGCCTCTTCATACCGCCCCATCCAGAAGAGCGCGTCGCCTTTCAATGCGTAGCCGTGAGACTGCTCGGGATAAATCCGAATGATCGCTTCCGCATGAGACAGGGCTTTATCGTATTGCCGGCGGACGACTGAGATGCTCGAAAGGATATGGTGAGCTCTATAATTCGCAGGGTCTTGGTCAAGTATTCTCGACGCTTCGGAAAAAATCTCTGCGAGCTTTTCAGCGCTTTCATCCTTATATATGACCTCCGCGTAGTGGAAGGGATCGATGGCTTTCAATGCGTATCGCTCGGCTAAGTCACTGTGATGGGCCTTATTGACATATAACAGTTCCGCCTGGTCGAAAAAGACGGGAACGAACCGCGCATCGGTCGAAACGACCTTCTTGAAATGAGGTATGTTCAGGGAAACGGAGATGAAGGAAGGATCGTATTTCCGGATGAACGTCTTGAAGGCGTTGGCATTGAAAAAGGCGTTACTCGCAACGGCAAAATCCGTATCGCTGAAAATGGTCATCTGCATGTCCATGTATATCTTGAATTGCGGGTTCAACGCCCAGGGAAGGTATCCTCCCGTATTCGCTTCGTTGAGAATCTTTCCGCCCGGGGCATGCTGATTCAGGAACCGGACGACCCCGGTGGGGAGGTTTGATTGGGAAAAAGGGTACGCCGGCCGGTTGCCCATCGTGCTGTGGAAGACCAGAAGCGGGAGGAGGACCACCACGATGGGGAGGGCGAGATCGACCACCCTGCGCGGGAATTGGAACCTTTCCGCGATCAGGTGCGCGCCTTGGCGCAGCAGCGGGATGGACAAGAGTGTGAACTCACAGGCAAACCGGCTATGTTTTGCAAGCAGCAGGAGGGCGCCGATAAAAAGGATGGCGTGGCTGATCCGCAGCTTCCTTTTCCACAGGCCGATCAGCAGGAAAGCCGCCGAGAGAAGCACAATAATGTTCTGCAACGCGGCAATCAGTCCCTGGACCGAGACGGGGGCGAAGATAAAAAAATTCCGGAAAGGGATGGGGAGCAATTCTCTCACGTACAGATGCTGGTAGGCGGCGTTCTGAAAGGATACGCTAAAGGGGGTCTGGACGAGTGCGATTACACCGGGGGTGATAAAGATGGTGTAGAATACAGAGATCAGTAGCCATTTCTTTTTTTTCACCACTACGTTCCCGGGCGGTATTTTTCTGAACTGCCGCCAGTAGATTTCCCCGAGGTAGGCGAAGATGATCAGGAACATCACCGGGTATTCGATCCCGTGGACATTGGACCAGAAGATCCCCAGAAGCGGGAGCAGCCAGATCTTGTCCCTCTTGGACTCCAGGATGTAGAGAAAAACGACGATGAAAAGGTAGGAAAAGAGGTGCGGCCGCACTGCCAATTCCCGGTTCAGGATCACGATTGCGCATGCGACGAACAGGAAAAGGCCGAGCAGCAGTTCCGTCCGGTTCTCGTGCCGGCGGACAAAGGAAAGACAGATGAACAGGGCGGTCAGAAAATAGAGGAGGCACCGCAGGGCGATCAGGCCGTAATAATCCGTCCATTGAAAGATCTTGTAAACGACGGCTTGGAACAGCCAGTAATAATTGTACCACGACTTTGGGGGGGTGATGTAAGAGAAGAAGGCGTCACGGGCGATCGTCCCGTTCTGCCAGAAATACCTCCCGCCGGAGAGGTGATACCACAGGTCGGTATCGGTCATCACAATGGGCCAGAATATGAAATAGCCGATCAGGAGCAGGAAGAACAAGGCGATCAGGAATACAGGATAATATCTGTGACCGGTTATGTTTTCGTATAGGCGTCCGTCGCTGGGATTTGGCGTCATGGTGTCTTCTGCTCAGAAAATGATTCAGGGAAATCCTTACTACACTGGATAACTCAGTAAGTCAATCATTCGATGGGCAAAGCCAGGAAATCCTTTGAATAGGAACACTTGTGAAAGGTGGAGATTCGGTAAACAATTCGGGAAGTTCGAAAGAATGAAAAGGGCAAATTGTGGGACAATGAGGTAAGGTGCCCTCACAATTAAAAAGCAAAGAGATAGCTGACCATATTGCGATCATCTATCTCTTTTCAATGCGGGTCTTTTGCTCTCGTTCAGAAGTTCCGCAATTGCTGCAATAACATAATCTGTACTATCGAAGGGTATGGTTACCACATATTAAATGTTTTAGTGGCGTTATCCGTACCGATGACATCAGAATAATTACCAGCGTCCGGGGAAGCCCCAGTAACCTTTACTACTGTCTGCTGTGCGCCTACAATTGTGCCCCAAAAATCTCCCACGTTGTATGTGGCGGAAGCTAGTACCCAATCGTTTCCGGATGTGCTGCCATTGAGAAGCGCTTTTGAGTACAATTGAGTTGCTGTTGATTGCAACGCGGCTACAGCACCACCGATAGCCTTATTGCGAGCGTCCGACTGCAAGTTCATATATTTCGGAATGGCGACGGCAGCCAGGATCCCCAGGATCACCAAGACGGCGATGATTTCGATCAACGTAAAACCTTTTTGATTTCTCTTTTTCAACATGTTCATTCCTCCTTCATTTTATAAAATTGCTTGATGGGTTGCTCTGTCCGTGTTTTTTCGTTTACCGAGTTCAGAAAGACGCGAATCTTCACCCCCCTTCCGCGTATAATTCCTGTAATACTTATAGCATATACCGCGCCAGAAGCAAGCGAAATAATGGATCGGGTCCATAAAAACATGACGCCACCGCAAACCGTCGATAATCAACGGGTTTTTTGTAATAATGTGGGGACACGATCCCGATTTCTAACGAATTCGGGTCATGTCCCCAGATTACCCCAGTCCCCATATCCAAAATTTGTCGCTCAATCTACAAATCTTGTAGCTTTTTTTGGCAGCTTTTATTATTGCATGGCATGTGCCTTTGGGAATTTCCTTGGAGCGGTCAATGAGCAATTTCAATTCCGTTTTTCAGGATGTGACTCAGTAGTGTCCCAGGAATCGCGTTCCTGACCTGTGACGGCGCAAACAAGAGGACATCTATCGGATATTAATCACCATTTTCCCTATCCCTATTTAAAACTGAAGATATGCTTTTCCAGATATTGACGAACGGTACTAACGAAGGCATCTGCCTGTTCTAAAAGCGGCCCGACCTGGTCCGGTTCAATCTCTTGATATTCCCGATAATCTCCCCTTTGGCGCAGGTCAAAAGCCTTATGGACTGTGCGCCCCATTTGCTCCGGAAAAATTTTCTCGCCGATAAAACGTTTGTTGAAATATGAGAGAACGCCGCTATGTTTGGACGAGGTATAAGGCTCATATATCAACAGCCCCAGGATCGAGTAAAACATGCCGTAATAGACCCGGTTGATGACGGATCGCAGGCTTTTCCCCCCGACCAATAGATAGCGCGCTTCGTCCAGGCTTTCCTCCGCTTGGGTGAGCCGGTACAGGGATAGGGTTTTTTGCTTTTCCCTATCGGTCATAGAGGCACTCCCTCTCGCTTGCAAACTTTGTAAATTGGGGACTCCGACAAAGGGCCTTCCTCGACTTCTTTTTTCCCGAAGATGACGGCAGAGATAAAAGCATCATGGGCAAGGTTGATCTCAAAGATGATATCATCAATCTCGGAAGCGATGGTCGAGTTGTATTCTGCCAGCTCAATCATGACATCGATATCTGAATCCGGCCTATCCAGACCCTTGATTTTTGAACCAAAGACACGGAAATCGAGAACATCATACTTCTGTAAAAGGGAATCTTTCAGACTTTTCAGGGCAAGCGCCTCATTATCTTTTAATTTCAGAGCCATAACGATAACCTCTCTTAAACCGCTGCAATGGGCAGATGAATTTAACGGATTAATTCGGGGACATAATCCCTATTAGTCCCCATTTTCCCTGTGCCTTCTGAATAATCTGGGGACATGACCTGATTTCTTCGAAATCAGGTCATGTCCCCAGATTATTCGATCCGGCGCCCAATGCGGTCAATGAGCAATTTCAATTCCGTTTTTCAGGATGTGACTCAGCAGTGTCCCGGGCGCCCAATTTCTCTCTGAGACCTTTAATGATGAGCATCCGGGCAAACGTAGTCGGCGGCAGTCCTTCCCGATGGGCAACCTCTTTTAACTTATTGGAAATCTTAGGTTCCAACCGTAGAGAGAGAACATCTTTCCTGGCGCGGGCGAAAACGATATTTCCTGCTTCCTCGAAATCATCCAGATAATTCGTCGAATCTTGCTTATCCCAGAATTCCCGTTCGTCTTTAAGATTTTCAAATTTGGGAGTCTTCATCACTTTTTTCTCCGATAAAATTTCTTTTCCCTGTCGGTCATGTCCCTGGCCGTAATGATTCTCGTTTTTCGGTTGGCAATGATCAGCACCACGAGTAGGAAGCGCCCGGCGTTCGTCTTCCCGTAGGCCAAATAACGATTTTCCTTTCCACGCATGATCCGCGGCGAGTCAGAATCATTGAATAAAACCTCTTCGACCTCTTCGGGCGAAACAGCATGCCGTGCGATATGATTGGCCGTGTCCTCGTCCCAGGTGATATTTTCGATTTTCATCTGTTCTCCACCGGTGATGATGTATTACATTCTAACCCGTATGAACCATTCTGTCAAGAGGGAAAAAGCACAGAAACTGGGGACAGGTCTTGCCTGCCATTTTATGAGCTTAATTCGGGGACATAATGCCTATTTCCGCAGAATAATATGGGGACACGATCCCGATTTCTTCGAAATCAGGTCATGTCCCCAGATTATTCGATCCGGCGGTCAATACGGTCAATGAGCAATTTCAATTCCGTTTTTCAGGATGTGACTCAGTAGTGTCCCAGGAATCGCTTTTCTGACCTGTGACGGCGCAAACCCGAGGACTAAATGTTCAGTTATCGTCAGCGGCGGTCGGCTGAAATGATTTGATACTATTCCAATTCCCTTATAATATGCTTTGCAAGGATTTCGTCTATTTCATTATGCCTTGGCACAGGTTGATTTTTACCCGTTTTCGGATTGCCGTAAAGATCGTGTCGATGACCGTGTCTCAGGAGAACACAGCCGCCAGAAGTGATTATTTTGATGAGGTCTTTTCTTTTCATAGAGCAAAGATAAGTTCTTTAACCTCATGCTCTGTCGGTACATCGTCCATTGTCATCAGAATGTAGGCGTCTTTCATGTTCTCCTCAAGTTCTTCAAGAGTCTCTCCCTGGGTCATTATGTCAGGATATTCTATAAGCTTTCCCACCCAGAATTTTTCACCCTTCCAGTAAATCATTTTTAATTTTGTTTCCATTATCACACCTCACTTAATTCGGGGACATCCATGATTGCATTTGCGATGTGCTCGCAGTTATTTGCCATACTTCCTTAATAATCTGGGGACACAATCCCGATTTCTTCGAAATCAGGTCATGTCCCCAGATTACCCCAGCCCCCATATCCAAAATTTGCCGCTCAATCTACAAATTTTGTAGCTTTTTTCGAATAATCGTCATTGGGGATCTGCACTTAATTCGGGGACATCATACCTATTATTAATGATGTCACTTATACGGTCGCCCTATGCTATTCGGTGCGCCTTTACGGCCAATGTATCTGCCGCTTGGAGCAGGTGCTGGTCTGATGTAACCAGTGTAAAATCGCCGGCAGATGCAATGGCCAGGTGAAGGGCATCGAGCGTTCTCAGTGAAGTGCTGAAAAGGCCGATCCAGCCACGGGCAATCCGCCAGTGTTGGGATTCGAGGGAGATGATCGTAAACAGTCCGCCATCCAGGTGGGACAAGAATTTCGATAAGATACGGTTCCCGTCCGATGGGCTGAGGTCTCCCATCCGCACTTTCCTCGCGACTGCGGAAAATAACTCCACATCTGTCAAATCGCTAACGGCAGGCTTGAACTGCTCACCCAGGAAGGATTGAACTTGTCCGCTCAAGGTCTCTGGACAATAATAGGCGACCAGGACGCTCGTGTCGATGTAATACATCAATAGCGTTCCTCTTCCCGCCCTTGGATGACCGCTGCGCTCAGGCTCTCTCCCTTCACCGAAATCGAATCCCGGAACCTGCGCAAGTCGGGAAGCCGCTTGCACGCATCGCCGACGGCAACGAGTCTGGCAACCCTTTTACCCCGCCGAATAATCACGACATCTTCTCCCCTCTCAGTTCTATCCAGAAGGGAACTGATTTTTGTCCTTGCTTCTTTGACGTTTACTTCCATGATTTCACTCCTTAATGATTGATCTTTGCTTTGAAGTGTACACTTTTACCATCCACATGTCTACCTGTATTTAAGATTTTCTGCAGGTCATGTCCCCAGATTATTACACAGGCTCAGGATGAACGGGCTTCGACGTATGAACAATTTTCAAGCAGCTATTGGAGTCGCCTCATTATGAATAGTAATATTAGGATTCTGATTTCTTGAAGGAACAGGCAAACCCTGCTCTATTAGTAAATTGACATGTTCGATCATTCCCCATTTCGCTTTGTAAACACAATCTTCAATGGAATGCCCAACGCCAGAAAAGCCTGATAAATCAGGCGAATGGAATCCAAAGAAATCGGGTTCCCTTGTTGCCTCGATAATCAAAGAATATTCTAGATCTATCATTTTATATCCCCTCCGTCCTTTATTACTTAATCCCAGCAGCTTTTATTATTGCATGGCATGTGCCTTTGGGAACTTCCTTGGAGCCGTGATAATCTATCCGAACAAGATTGTTCCAGCCAAGCTTTCCATAATAACGGATAGAGCCCTTTTCCTTTATAATCCTGAAGCCATTCTGTTCTAATAATTTGACAAGTTCACTGAATTTCATGGGGTAGTCTCAAGTCCATAAAAAATTATGCTCTTCCGTCTGGCTCGTAATCTGGCATAAGACGAAGTCATCACCAGCGAGGTCCGCAATAACAAGAGCCGGTCGTCTTTTGGCCTCGCTTAAATCAGAAAAGGGAAACGGCACGACGACAACATCACCTTTTACAAATTCTTCCATGCCTCATCCTCTTCGGGGGAAAGCCAACCTTTGCGCAAAGAAGATTCGCTAAGCAAGGCTGCTTCTGTACTCTCATTGATGAGTTTCCTTTTAAGGAAGCTTACAAAGTCGTAAATCTCTTCTGTAAACTCTTCCGGCATGGCATCGATATCTTTATGGAGTGCTTCCTTGGACAGCATGGGGGTCTCCTTTCTGTTTGATAATAAGATAGCAAAGTAACGCCACAAAATCAAATCTTTTGCTGTCGAGCAGCCCCGGCCTGAATTCCTCCGCGCGGACTCCGCTGACACTTTCAAATTCATTAATTCCTTCTTTTCCGGGTTAAGGCTTTTATTATTGCATGGCATGTGCCTTTGGGAATTTCCTTGGAGCGGTCAATGAGCAATTTCAATTCCGTTTTTCAGGATGTGACTCAGTAGTGTCCCCGAGATCACCATAAGAGAAACAAATACATATGTCAATGATAATTTATGATAATTTATGAAATGTGGGTGAAATGTGAAGACATAATACCGCCGCCAAGTTTCGCTTGACAAATTATCACCTGATTATTACAATATAACACATGAACGTTTTGATGGATGCGGATTGTCTCATAAAGTTCACAAAGGCCGGGGTCAAAGAAGCGATTTGTACACATTTGTCCGTCGTCATTCCGCAAGGCGTCAAACGGGAGGTTATCGATCTTGGGAAGAACCATCCGGATTCAATAGTTATCAAAGACAACCTCGACAAGGGCTTGTTATCGTTGTCAGGCGTTGAAACGCAGGATGTAAAAGGTGAAGAAGCAGCGCTGGCCATTTTTCAGAAAGGCGGGTTCGATGCTATCTTGAGCGACGACAAAAGGTTTGTCAGGCGGCTGCGGGCATTGGACATCCCTTATATAACCCCCGCCATTTGCATTGTACTCCTGCTGAAACAAGGGGAAATCACCCTGCCGGACGCGTTGGAAAAGCTGGAATTGTTGCGTCCTTTCATCAGCAGCGACGAGTATAATACCGTCAAATGGGCGCTGGATACATGGAGGTCACCATGAAGACACTATCGATCAGAATACCCGATGATATGATGTCGATATTGCAGCTTGTAGGAAAAGAAGAGAAGATCGAGCCGTCCACGGCCATGCGGAAGCTCGTTCGCATCGGTTATGAATCGTATGTCGGGAATTTGTACAGGCAGGGGAAAGTTACCCTTCGCGACGCCGCAACGCTTCTCAATTTGAATCAGATAGAAACCCTCGATCTGTTCCTGGATGTAGGCATCACCGGAAACCTCGACGCCACCGATGTCTTAACCTCCTTGCGCAGATTTGGGGATTAATCCCGGATCGAGAGCTTTGAAAAATACCCCCATTTTGTCATTCCCGCGTAGGCGGGAATCCAGAATGTCTTGAAAAGTCTGGATTCCTGCTGGAGTTTACCCCGTACTTGATACGGGGCAGGAATGACGATTTGCCGAATNNGAATTTCAGGAGTAATTCAAAGCTCCCGGATCAGGGGTTTTTGAGGGTGGCGACGTCGATCCGGTATTTTTTGATCCGGTGCCAGAGGCTCCGCGGGTTGATGCCGAGAAGCTGGGCGGCCCGGGCCTGGATGCCGCCGGCGCGCCTCAGGGCCTCGATGATCATTCCCTTTTCAATCTCATCCAGCCGCTCGTCCAGCGATCCTGCATGTTCGAATACCCCGTCGACAGATGGCAGTTCGGTGGTCAGGGACGCGGGAAGATGCGTCGCTTCGATGGTTTTGTCCGCGAAGACCGCCGCCCGCTCGATCACGTTCTGAAGCTCCCGGATGTTTCCCGGCCAGCCGTATCCGAGAATAAGCTGCATCGCCCGATGGGAGACCGTCAGATTCTTTCCCGACTTCTCCAGGAAGTGTTCGATGAGAAACGGGATATCCTCCCGGCGTTCCCGGAGCGGCGGGAGGTGGAGGGAAAAGACGTTCAGGCGGTAGAAGAGGTCCTCCCGGAACGCCCCGGTTTTGATCATCTCGGGCAGGTTCTTGTTCGTGGCCGTGATGAAGCGGACGTCCACGCGGATCGGCTGGGTTCCGCCCACCCGCTCGAATTCCTTTTCCTGCAGAACCCGGAGAAGTTTTGCCTGGGTTGCCGGCGGCATGTCGCCGATTTCATCGAGGAAAATCGCCCCGCCGTCCGCCAGTTCGAATTTCCCCTTCTTCTGGGCGATCGCCCCGGTGAAGGCCCCCTTCTCGTGTCCGAAGAGTTCGCTCTCGAGGAGTCCCTCCGGAATGGCCACGCAGTTGATCTTGACAAAGGGCCTGCCCTTGCGGAGGCTGTGTTCGTAAAGGCTCGTCGCGACGAGCTCCTTCCCCGTTCCGCTCTCCCCGGAGATGAGGACCGTCGAGTCGATCGGGGCCACCTTCAGGATCTGGCCGAAGATCCCCCGCATGGCGCGGCTCTGTCCGATGATCTCGGGAAATAGTTCCCTCGCCTCGACCTTTCCGAGGAGGTTGGCGACCTGGTCGAGCACTTTGTGGAGGTGTTCGATGTCCTCCGGCCCGCTTCCGTCATCGGCGTTTCCCGGGGTCTGGGCCAGAACGGGAAGTTTCTCGGCGTTCCGGACGAATTTCGTGATCGGCTTAAGGATCAGCGCAAGGATCAGATAACTGCAGGCCACGGAGAGGATGACCGCGGCGGCGCCGAGATAGAGGAGCTGCGTGACCGGCTCGATATTCCTCTCCACGCAGCCGGAGGTGATCCGGTAGGTGACGATTACCGCCAGGAGTGAGATGCCGCTGAAGATAACCGGGATCAAAATATAGGGACTGATGCGGAAGTCTTTTCGTTTCACTAATGGGCCATCTTGGTCATATCCCACATGGGCATATAGATCGCCAGGGCGAAAAACCCGACGACGGCGGCCAGCCCGACGATCAGGATGGGACCGATATTGTCTGAGAGCCGCTTGACCGCATAGTTGACCTCGTCGTCGTAATGGATGGAGATCTGACGGAGCATGTCCTCGATGTTTCCGGACTCCTCGCCGATGGCGACCATGTCCACGACCATCGGCGTGAAGTATTTGGCCGAGCCCAAGGGTCCCGAGATCCCCTGGCCTTCCTTGATTTTGTCCCTGACCCGGTCGAATTCATGGGAGATCGCCATGTTGCCGATCGTTCCGGAGAGAACCTCCATCGCCTGCATCACGGGGACGCCGCTGGCCTGCAGGATCGCGAAGATGCTGGCGAACCGGGACATCGCCGCCTTCTGGAACAAGGGGCCGAAGAGGGGGAGTTTCAGGTAAAAGGCGTCCAGCACGTAGCGGCCGTGAGCGGTCTTGAAGTAGGTGCGCAGCACGAGGATCAGGCCTACCGCCCCCGCGATCAGGATGTACCAGTAATTGGCGAGCCCCTGATACATGAGCATGGCGAGCTTTGTTGGCCACGGCAGCGCCAACCCCTGCTTGGCAAAGATCGAAGCGAACTTGGGGATGACGAAGGTCAGCAGGACGAAAAAAGCAATGCCCAGGGCGATCAGCACGAGCATCGGGTACTGAAGCGCGGATTTGATGTCCGACTTGATCTTCGCCTCGTGTTCGATGATGTCGATCAAGCGCCCGAGGATGTCGGGGACGGTGCCGCTGATCTCGCCCGCGTGGATCATGCTGAGGTAAAGGGGCGAGAAAAGTGTGGGATGCTTCTTCATCGCCTCGTAGAGCGTAGCGCCCGCCCGGATGTCCTGGCTGATCACCCCGACGGCGCCTTTAATGACCTTGTTTTCGGTCTGGTTTTCGAGCACCTGGAGGAGCCGGAGAATCGGCACCCCCGCCTGCATCATGGAGCGGAACTGCTTGGTGAAGAGGATCAGATCGCCGATCTTCACCTTGCTCAGGCTCTCCTTGATCTTCGCGAGGAAGGAACCGCCCGGGGCGGCGCCGGATGCCGCCGCGACCCTGGAAGGGATGTATCCCTTGGACAGCAGGAGATTTTCCGCCATTTCGACGGAGTCGGCCTCGATCGACCCCTTGACGTTCGCCCCGCTTTCGTTGATCGCCTGGTAGGAAAAATTCGCCATGCCGCTACACCATGACCGAGGAGGCGGCCTCCTCCAGCGTCGTGATCCCCTGGAGAACCTTGCTGGCCGCATCCTCTTTGAGGGTCCGGAGCTTTCCTTCCGCCACGGCGATCCTTGTGATCTCCTGGGACGATTTTCTCTTCAGGATCAGCTCCTGGACCATCTCGTCGTTGACCAGGACCTCAAAGATCCCCGTCCGCCCCTTGTAGCCCGTATTCATGCACTGGTAGCAACCCTTTCCCCTCTTGAAATTGGGGTTCTCGGCTTTGTCCAGCCCCCAGGCGGCGAGGGCAGACTCCGAAGGTTGGTAGGATTCCTCGCAGTAGGGGCAGATGGTCCGGACCAGCCTCTGGGCAAAGGAAACCAGCAGCGCCGAGGCAATGAGGAAGGGTTCGACCCCCATGTCGATGAAGCGGGTGATCGCCCCTGCGGCGTCGTTCGTGTGAATCGTGCTGAGCAGTCGATGCCCCGTCTGGGCCGCCTGGATGGCAATCGCCGCCGTCTCGGAATCCCGGATCTCCCCCACCATGATGATGTCCGGATCCTGCCGGAGGATGGAACGGAGGCCGCTTGCGAAGGTCATCCCCGCCTTCCGGTTGAGCTGAACCTGGCGGATTTTATCGATCCGGTATTCGACCGGATCCTCGATGGTGATGATGTTCGTATCCGTGCTGTTGAGTGCATTCAGGATGGAGTAGAGGCTCGTGCTCTTTCCGCTTCCCGTCGGCCCGGTGCTCAGGATCATCCCGTAGGCCTTCCGGATCAACTTTTCGATCTTGTCCCGGTCCGGTCGGATCATCCCGAGGCGATCCAGGGAATAGACGCCCGTGCTCATGTCCAGGAGACGCAGGACGACGTTCTCCCCGTGGATCGTGGGTATGGAGGAGACGCGAACATTGATCTCCCGCTTATCCATCTTGAGGGTGAAGCGGCCGTCCTGCGGGATCCGTGAGACGGTGATGTCCATGTTGGCCAGGATTTTGATCCGGGCAATAATCGGCAGGGCAAGGGATTTCGGCGGCGAGGGCACCTCGTGAAGTTTTCCGTCCATCCGGAATCGCACCTGCATGCTGTTCTGCTGGGGGCTGACGTGGATGTCGCTCGCCCTCTCGCGGATCGCCTGGGCGAAGATGGAGTTGACCAGGCGGACCACCGGCGCCTCGCCTGCCATATCCTGGAGCGACGTGACCTGAACCTCTTCGGCGGACTTCTCCTGCGCCGCTTCTTCTTCGGACTGCGGCTCGATTTCCATGCCTTCCATGACGCCGCTCAGGCCCGACTGCTGCCCGTAGAGACCGTTGATCAACTGGGTGACCTCGTGCTCGGTGCAGACGACCGGTTCCACCTCGGAATTCGTTGTGATCTCGATCGAATCCATGGTGTTGATGTCGAGGGGGTCCGTCATGGCGACCGTCAGGAGCCGCCCCTTCTTCCGGAGGGGCGCCACCTGCAGCTTCTGCGCCGTCTCGAAGGGGATCATCCGGGCCAGATCCATATCGAGCGGATACTGGTCGGGGTGGTATTTTTCGATCTTGAGCTGTTGGCTCAGCGTATCGACGATCTGGTTTTCGTTGACCAACCCCTGCCGGCTGAGGTACTGCCCCAGTTTCAGTCCGGCCTTTCTGTGTTCGGCAACGGCCCGCTTGAGCTGCTCTTCCGTGAGGATCTCGGCGTCAACCAGCATCTCGCCCAATCGTTTTTTTGCAGCCATGGCTTTTACAACCTCTTCACGCTTTCCCTTTTCTTTTTTATCTGCATACCCGGTTTTCCTGTTCAAAGTACCGATGAAGCTTCCTCCCCCCGAAGAAAGAGGGAGCATTCATCAAACGTGATGTCGGTATCTCTCCTTATGGCGTTGGAATAACCGCCGCCGCCGTCAGGTTCCCCACCCGGATGGGCGAGGAACCCGACGGCAGCCAAATAATCGCCTCTCAAGCGATGTGACCCTTACGGGTAAGATACAAGCGCGGCAGATGTATAAGTATTGCCGCCGACCGTGATACTTGCGATGACGACATCTGTGTCGCCTGTTGCACGAGCACCAGGACCACCTGTAAAGGTAGTCACCGCGTTTCCGCTGCCGTCTGTTATCGCCCACGCAGGCACTACTGTACCACCACCGGTAACGGTAAACGAGACCATCAAGCCATTGGTCACCCCTCCCGCAGTATTCGTCACTTTTGCCGTGATAATACTGTCGGAATTATCTAGCGCCAAGGTTGCGGGTGCCGGCGTGACTTGAATGCCGAAGCCCGACGGAGATGATCCTGTCCTCATGATCACCTTGGCGTCGGTCGCCGTACCGACGGCCGCCTGGACCGTATCATAAACGGTCAGCGTCGGACTTGTGGTCCCCGGCTGGTAGATCACGACCGCCTTGCCGCTGCTGTCCGTCGTCGCGGTCGCTGCGGAAAGAGCCGCGCCGCTACTGTTGACCGGCAGCGTGAAGGCCACCGGTACGCCGCCGGCGGGTCCGGGTGTGGTTCCGCTGACGGTCACGGTGGCGGTGATGATGCTGACCTGTCCCGCCGTCACGGAAGTTTCCGATGGGACGATGGTCACCGCATAGTACGACGTCGTGGCCGACGTCCGGGTGAGGATGACCGCGGCGTTCGCGCCGTTGGTCAGGACGGCCTGGACCGTATCCTGGACCTCGATGCCCGGCGACGTGGACCCCGCCTGATAGAGGGCCGTCGCGATGCCGCTGCCGCCGGCCGTAACCGTGATCGAAGCGACGCTGGTCCCGCTCGTGTTGATGAAACTCGCCCCGCTGTGGTTCACCGGGAGGGAGAAGGCCACGGCCGCGCCGGATTTATTGGCGCCGGCGACGGTCGCCGTGATGATGATCGTCCCCCCAGCGGGGACCGATGGGGTAGAGGGATTGGTGGCAAGCGTGACCGACAGATCCGTCGGCGCTGTACCGGCGCTGCGGGTGATGATCACCACATTGCTGGAGCCGTTCGCCAGGGTGCCCCGGATGGTGTCGTAAACCTCCATGAGCGAGTCGTTGCTCCCCGCCGTATAGTAGGCCACAGCCTTTCCACCCGCATCCGTAAGACCGCCATTTACCGGTGTCGGGGTCTGCGCGCCGGTGTTGTTGACCGGGATTGCGAAAGTCACGACAACCCCCACGACTGGATCACCGGAGCCGTTCGTGACTGTGGCTGTGAGGATGGCGGTCTGACCCGCCGCCAGTGACGTATTGTCCGCTGCCAGTGTAATTTGATAGGAACCGGTTCCGCCACCGACGGTGATGTTCAAGTCCATCTTGGCGCCGTTGGAGATGGAGGCCCGGACGACGTCGGAACCGGCGGTTGCCCCGGCCCTGTAGAGGATCGTGGCTTCTCCTGCGCCGTCTGTGTTGGCGCTGGAGGAGGTGAGGGTCGCCCCACTCGCATTGGACACGATCGTGAAAGAAACCTCCCGGCCCACCACTGCCGTCCCGGCGGCGTTTTTGACCGTGGCCTTCAGAGCCACGGCCCCATTGGAATTGACCTGTGAGGCCGCGCTTTCAAGCGTGAGACTGTCCGTGCCGAGGGGGTCGGCGCTTGTTCCTCCGCTGCCGCCGCCGCACCCGCCGATTCCCCAAGCGATCATCATTGCAAGCAATGAGAGGATGAATAATTTGCGCATAAGACCTGGTCCTTTCTCTTTTTGAATCTCTCCGGGTCATATTCCCCGAAGCTTGCTTCGCTCACGTCATTCCCGCGAAAGCGGGAATCCAACATGGAAACTGGATTCCGTGTCAAGCACGGAATGACATCCAATACCCCGCAGCTTTATAAAAAGTCCGATTTCATCCCGTCTTACGCGCCTGTTGCGCCTCACCGGGCATAAAATTCCGTCCCTTCGGGCCACCGGGCAATCACCCGGGCGCCGGGGGGAAATTCGGCGGGCAGGCGTTGGATAAAGGCGCCGGCCGCCTTTTCATCGGGAAACCCGTTCCGGATCAACACGGCGAAAACCATCCCTTCCCGGGGATTCCAGTAGGGAAAAAGACGGATGCCGCCCTCCGCGTTGGGGTAGCGGCGAAGCAATTCGTAAGCCTCCCCGAGGCTTCCTTTCGTCGTCACGGCCACCCAGGATTGCTCCGGCGGCAGGGGGTTCGTCCGGACGGGAACGGCCGGAAGGGTGACGACGTCTCCCCTGCGGATCAGGTTGATGTTCTCTATGCGGTGATTGGCCCGGACGAAGGCCTGCAGTTGCTCCTCATCGTAATCGCCGTAGATGCGGTGAAGCATGCCGTAAACCGTTTCTCCCGGTTCGACGATCATGCGTCCCAAGACCTTCGGTTTCTTTGTGTTCAATACGGAAAGGGCAGGGGATGCTGGCGGCGGAGGCGCCGGCGCAACCGATGAGACGACAACCGGGACCGGTCTTTTCTCCACTGCGACGACAGCCGGGACCGGTCTTTTCTCCACGGTCGTGATGGCGGTCTTTCCGGAAAGCGGAGATTCCTGGGCCACCGGGAATCCCCACTCCAGTATCCCCGCAGCGACAAGGAGGAGCGCGACGAGGGAGGATGCGGCGATGAGGACCCGGCGCCGTCCCGCTGTCCCTTCGGCGGAGACCCGCTCGGCGCAGGAACGGACGACGAACCAGCCTGCCCTCTTCCGGTTCTGGATGATCAGGGTCAGCATGCTCTGATGGCAAAGGGTGATGATCCTCCGGGGATAGCCGCCCGTGGCCTTGTAGACGGCCCACAGGCCGGGCCAGGTGAAGAGGCGCGGCGGCCTCTCGGCGCCGCTGGCCTGGGCGATGCGGAAGGCGACCAGTTGCCGGGTCTCCCGGAAGTTCAGGGGCTCCAGGGCGATGAACTGGTTGACGCGGTCGGCGAAATTGGGGTGCTGCCGCAGCGTCTCTTCGAATTCGTTCTGTGCGAAGATGACGATCTGGAGGAGCTTGGATTCGTTCGTTTCATAGTTCAGAAATTCCCGCAGGATTTCGAGGCCGAAATCGGGGAGTTTTTGCCCCTCGTCGATGATCAGGACGACCGTCTTCTTTTCGTCCACCCCCCTCCGAAAAAGATGTTGCTTGATGCCTTCCTTGAGCTGCCACTCGCTTTCCGCGGCCGCGGCCCCCGATATGCCGAAGGCGGTCGCGACGGTGGCCAGAAATTCACGGGGGGCGCCGATCGAGGGATCGAGCAGAAGGTGGGTTTCCATCTCGTTGCGGTCCTCTTCCGATTTCGCGAACCGGATGAGGAGTTCACGGCAGAGGGTCGTCTTCCCCGTCCCCACGTTTCCCATGACCACGTTCAGCCCCCGGTGCAGGCGGATGGCGAGTTCCAGCTTCTGCAGGCATCCCAGGTGCTGGGACGACTGGTAGAAGAACTCCGGCTCCGGGGAGTTGGAGAAGGGTTCCCGGTTCAGGTTGAGGATTTTGAAGTAATCCATTGCGACCACTCAAGATCTTCTGGATTCCCGCTTTCGCGGGAATGACAATGCGGGGGTATTTTTCAAAGGTCTCGCATCACATTTTTTACGGTCATGATTCGACCGGTTCACGGCTTCGGAGCCTTCTCCGCATTCGATTTTCCTCCGGCGTCGGTCCCGGCTGTCCGATCTCCGCCCGCGGACGTCGCCGCCGCGATCGGAACGGGAAGGATCTTCGGTGTGATGAAGATCAGGACCTCTTCCATCTTTTGAGCCCGATCATCGTTCTTGAAGAGCCAGCCCAAGATGGGAATGTCTTTAAGGCCGGGGATACCGTTATCGGCGCCCGAGGTTCTCTGCTTCGTCAGTCCGGAAATGACGATGGTCTCGCCGTCATGGACGATTAGATTCGTCTCGGTCCTCTTTTTGATGATATACGGATTCCCTTGAACGGCCCGGGTAGCATCCACCTCATCCTTCTTCACAATGATTTTCATGCGCAGGTTTTGATCGCCAATCACGTGCGGCGTGATTTCCAGTCGAAGCACGACTTCCTCAAACATTGTCGTCTGCGTGATTGTGCCGCCTGAGTTTTGATTCGTAATGTAGGGAACCTTTTCCCCGTTTTCCGTGAAGGCCATCTGGTTATCGCGGGTGGTAATCGATGGACTGGAAAGGATGTTCAGTTTACTGTCCTGTTGGAGGGCCTGTAGTTGCACGTCGAGGATGTTGCCGCCAATGGTTCCGAGCATCAGACCGAGCGATCCCAGCCCTCCGGCTGCAGCAGCCGTAATGGAATTGACGGGAAAGTTGACACCGTAACCCTGGCCGGAGAGTCCGCCAGTGGTGCCGCTTAATGCAGGATTATATCCTCCATTCAATGGGTTGATGATCGAGGTGGGGTTCGTTGAGAGTGACCCGCCGGGCGTGACATAGAAGTTATCGTTGCCTATCTTACGGGCGTACATCCCCCCCCACTGGATACCCAATTGACGCGCCGTCTCCTTCGTCGTTTCGACGATATTCGCCTTGATCTGGATCTGGGGCGTCGGCTTATCGACCTTATCGATGATCGGCATCATCTTGCGAATGTCGTCCTTGATGGCCGAGATGATCAGGGAGTTGCTGTTTACGTCCACACGGACTGATCCGCGGGGCTTGTCGTCCTTGCCCCGGATCAGGAAATATTCGAGATTTTCCTTGAGATCCTTGGGGTCGGCATAATCGATGGGAACAACTACGGTTACGAGCGGTTCGACCAACTTAATGCCCATTGCCTGTGTCTTGCGTTTCAGATCCTGCTCCATGTCATCCAGCGTTATGACCCGGATGATGTCGCCCTCCCAGACGTAGGTCAGCCCCTGGGTGCGCAGGATGCCGTTGAAGGCCTGGTTCCAGGGGACGTCGTGGAAATCGATGGTCATTTCCCCCTTGATCTCGTTCTTGACGAGGACATTCTTGTCAACGATCCGGGCCAGGGAGCGCAGAACGGTCTTGACGTCCGCCTGGCGCATCTTCAGACTGATAATTTGCGTCGGGAGCTCCCTGATGGGTTCGGCCTTCAGTTCCTCCCCGGCTTCTCCGGTTCCCTGGATGAACTCCTGCGCAATGGACATGCTCCGATCCCGGGGCGCCGGCGAGTGGCCCGTCTGCGTTTCCCCCATCGTGGCCCATTTTTCGAACGGGATCTCCTTCTTGACGGTCTCATTGGCGGCGCAGCCAAAGATCAGCAGGGCGGACAGAAGGACGCCGATCGGGCCCCCCCATGGATGTTTAGAGTTGATGTAAGCCATCGGTGCCTCCCTTTTATTCCAGCAGGGGCACATTTACCGTTGCCCCGATTCCGCGGTTTTCGATAACGACACTGGACGGAGAAACGCTTTTCAGCACGTATCCTTTGGTATCCAGGCCCTCGCCTTCCCTGTACTCCATGCCGTTGATAATGGCCATTCGTTTCCGGTCCACCTCGAGATAGCCGGAATAAACGAACTCGATCTTCGGCGCGGCCGCGCCCGCCTCCTTGGCGGTTACCTGGGTCTGGGACCATGATTTATAGGCCCTGCTGTCCAGAAAAGGGTCCTGAGTCCATTCCCTTTCCGCACGGCTGAAGATAAGAGTGCCCGGATTTTTGGATGAATCCTTTCCCAGGCCCGCGGTTAGACCGGTCACGAAGGTTTTCAGCTCGGCGGTCTTCTGGGCCGCATCCACCCCGGGAATCTTCTTTTGGGGCGCCAGATAAGCAAAGGCGGCGTAGAGGATCGCGATCGCCATCACTCCCAGGATGATCATCTGTCTCTTTCCCATTTTAGCCATAGCAAACCTGCCTGCTCATCCGACGGCCACCCAGATCTTCAGCCTGAATTCCTTTGTGTCCGGCTTCTGCTGAATTGCGATCTCTTCGATCTGATTCACGTAGGGGATGCCCCCAAGATGGATAAGAAATTTCCGGAAGTTGATGAAATCTCCTCGGAGAACGACGTTCACCGACAGAAACTGGGCTTCGCCGGGAAGGGCGGTGAAAGTGGGAATCGCCGACACCATGGACATCCCGCTCATCTTGGCCGCGGTGCTGAAAGTCATCGGAAGCGTATTGATCTTGGCCTGCACCAGTATGCCCTTCGCCGGGAGGGGCAGGATCTCCGACTCCTTCTTCTCGCTTTTGTCCTGGAGGGACTTCTGGAAGGGGCTGAGCGCCCGCTGCTCTTCAAGCCGGAATTGGACATCCGTGGTTTTCGTCGACAGTACCGCCATCGTCTGGCTGTTCGGCAAGATCCCCGCGAGGATGAAGATGAGGATGCCGGTCAGGCAGAGCAGCAGATAGATGACGCTCTGCCTCGGGAACTTGACGGTCATCTTCTGCTCAGCCATGGACCTGCTCCTCCACTTTCATGTTCAGGATAAAATGGAGCGCCTCGCCCTTGAGATAGGGTTCCACGCTGTTCTTCTGGATGGCGACCTGCTTGAAGAGCGGCGACGCCTCCAGGGACATCGTATAACCTGCCAGAGAGGTTTCGAACATCTGCCTTTCGCCCAGGATCAGTCCCTCCACGGTGATCTCCTCTACCCGCGCCTTCGCAGCTTCCTTTTTTTCAGCACCTCCCGCCGGCGCCGGTCCGAGGGTGATTTTCAGATCGGTAAAACGGATGTCCTTCGGTGTCAGGGCAGCGAGTTCACTGATCAGGACCATACCCAGATACCGGTCGGCGTAGACCCTGGAGAGCTCGTTCCTCTGTTTGACTTTGGCCGCCAGTTGTAAAAGCTGGTTCCGGTCGACGGGCGGACCAAGACGGGTGAACTCTGTTTCGAGTCCGGCGATTTCCGTCCTCTTCTGGCTGATGACATGGTTCTGGTAAGTGAAGGCGACGGAGCAGATGAGCACGATGGCCAGGAAACCGGCGAAGATCGCCTGGTTGATCCGCTTGATGCTTGTCTGTCTCTCCTTGTCCTTGTACGTGAACATCAGGTTCGGCGTATGGTCGCTGTCCGAAAGGGCGAGCCCCAGGGCCGGCCCGAAGGCGATCCGCTCCGAGATGCAGCCGGTGTCTTCCACGTCCGGGCAGGCGGTAGATTCCTGCGCGCTCAGGGGATCCAGAACGGCGCTCGAGATCCCCAACTGAGATCCCACGTATTCGACGATGGGCCGGTAAACGTTCATGGCGCCGGAAACGTAGATCCGGACGATCCGCTCCCCGGGCATCATCGCGGCGTAATGCTCGATAGTCCTCTCCACCTGGCGCGACAGCCGCTCCAAGGCGGGCTGGATCATCTCGAAGATATCCTCTTCCCGGAGGTTGACCCCGGCGTCGGTCTCCTGAAGGGGAGGTGAATCCGGACTGAGACTCCGGATGATCTTCCGGCTCTGTTCAAGGGTCAGCGCGGGGGCCTCCGGATCCTGCTTCCGTTCGTTAAAACGGTCCACGAGGGCCTCTGCCATGCTGCTCAGACCCGCCTTGATGCCCCGCGTCATGACGAGATTGTCCGCAAAATAGACGTCGATGCGGGAAAAATCGTTTCCGATGAAGAGGCTTGCCACGGTTCCCTCGAGGGCGGGAATCCAAGCGGTCCGGAAGAGATTCTGCACGGAAAACGGGACGATGGAAATCCCGGTGAGGGGCCGGCCGATCCGGGAAAAGAGCGCCTTGAGGTCCTCGATCTCCTGGCGGGGGGCCGTATAGACCATGACGGCCACTTTGGGGATCCCTTGCTCAATGACCTCCCCCTGGGTTTCGAAATCGAAGACCATCTCCTTTTCGTCGAAGGGGGTCTCCTTCTTGGCCGTCCAGTAGACGACGTTGCTGAGCCGTTTTTTGGAAACCTTGGGGATGCGGACATGATGGACATCGACCCTGGCCGCGGACATGTTCACCCACAGGTCCGGCTGCCTTGCCGAACCGCAGATCGAGGCCAGCGAAGATTTCAGGAAGGCCGCGAATTCCGGCGCGTCCCGGGACGTTTTCTGCGGCACGGCGAAACGCCTCCGGTCGATGATCTCCAACTTGCCGCCGGCGGTTTCCTCAATCCGGACCAGGCGGAGGTAATCATGGCCGATGTCGATGCCAACCGTGGAGGGTTTATGGAGGTTTATCAACTTGGGCAGGGAAATCTTGAAACGGCCGGTTTTCGGGGGCACAGGCTTGGCGGCGCCTGCCGGCGCCGCCGAGGCCTCATCCTTCTTGCTGCGGATGACCTTGAGGAGTTTTTCCGTCGATGTGGTGTCGCTGAGTCGAGCCACGTCAAAACCTCTGTGTGATTCTTCGGTCCTTAAGTTTCGTTGATCTGCTGTGCGTACCCTGCCCGATGGCCCGCCTTATCCTCGCCATCCATGGTCATGCCATTGCGGAGTCCTGCAGACGCCCGCACTATCCCTTGCTGTCTCTTCCGGTCCGGTATTTTTGAAGCTGTTTTTTTGCCGCAGTTAGATAGTTCTTGGAAAAATGCTTGACCGTCCGGTTGCCGAACTGGATGACGGGAGGCTCGGGGATGATTTTTTTCGCGATGTATTGGCGTATCGTCTTCGCCGACACGCCGAGTTCCCTCGCGGCATCTACAATGGTAGAGTACATCTGACCGCTGATAATAATCATAAATCCCTCACATCAACTTATCGGGGAACCTGCCGGAGACCCGGATGGTGCGTACCTAACAAACCCCCGGTATGTTGTCAAGATAATTTTTTAATCTCATCCGGGTTAATTCCCCGCAGCTTGCTGCGAAAGGCCTATTCCTTATAGGTGCTTTTGATACCCCGTAGCTTGCTGCGGGGTAGTTCATTATTTTTTTTGTTACGATTCTCCCCGGAGATGATGATTGCTTTGTCCAACTGGGCGACCAGGTCTTCCAGATTTTCTTTGTCATCGATAACGTAATGCGGTTCGCCGTCCGAACCGGCCTGGAAGGCGGTTTTTGGAGGCTTCAGGGTGTAAGCTTCGGCTTCCTTCCGTTCGATCTGCGACGGGACATCCGGAGTGGAACAGATGTTGTGAAGGTCCCCGCCGATCAGGGGGGAGGTGTAACCCTCATCCGGGAGCAACTCCAGCGTCGGGCGGAAACTCTGGCTGGGAAGGACGAACGTCTCCCTTGGGTTCAGGAATTCGTCCAGATACCGTTCCCTTGTGAACATGCCGTCCTTTTTCCCCGTATGCATCGCGTTTTCGATCTGGGGAAGGCGGTTGTCCCGTATGATTCCCTTGACCGCTTGCGTGCCCCGGAGGATGGAGAGCAGCGGCACCCGGAACCGGAGGCGTTCGACATAGAGCAGTTGCTGAACGACGACCCAGGAAAGGCAGGATGCGAACTGGAAACGGATCTCGTCCTGCGCTTCGAGGGGAAACGAATTGCAGATACGGTAGATGGCGTCTTCCGCCAGCGCGGCGTGGATGGAGGCGATGACGAGGTGGCCGGACTCGGCGGCGTTGATGGTCAGGCGGATTGTCTCCGGTTCCCGAAGCTCGCCGACGACGATCACGTCCGGGTCCTCGCGCAGCACGTCGAGGAGTCCCTGCCGGAAGGAGGGGACATGGGTGCCGACCTCCCGCTGTTGGATGAACGACTGCTTCGAGACGAAACGGTATTCCACGGGATCCTCGATGGTGACGATATGGGCGAAACGGGAACGGTTGATTTCCTCAAGGATTGCCGCGATGGTGGTCGTTTTGCCGCAGCCCGTCGTCCCGCAGATCAGGACGAGACCCGTTTTGAGTTCGCCGATCTTCTGAAGAGACGGGTGCAGATTCAGCATGCCGATGGTGGGGACCGTCCCGGGAAGGAGACGGAGGGCCAGGCTCAGTCCCCGGTCGGTATTGAAGACATTCATCCGGATCCGGACATTCTGTACGGTGAACGCAAAATCCACGGACCAACGGCTCCTCAGGATCTGCAAGTGGACCGGGTTGAGCAGCTCCTTCACGAGGTCGTCGATGTCCGGATGCGTCCACCGGATGGTCTTGTCGGTATGAATGGTCCCGTTCTTCCGGAAGACAATCGGCTGGTTCCCGGCGATGTGAAGATCGGAAAACCCCTCCTTTACCGCAGCAAGGATCAGATCGTTGAACTGCTTCATGACCGGCACTCCTTTTCTGAATATTATATTACTCTAACGCTTTTAAATGCCTTTTACCATAAGAATTTTCTCCCCGAACGGGTTGTCCCCGTTCCCCGACCGCCGGGCGATCTTTTCGATCGCCTGCCTTGGTCCCCGCCGGCCCCGCATCCTTGAAAAATGGGGAAACCGGCCCGCGTAAAATCAGGGAGTGGATTTAGGCAGTTGTAACAACTGGCCCAATATGCTACGAATCGATTCATGGTTGAGTCCTCCTCGATGGTCCCCTCGCGCAACGGGAGCGGGAAATCCGGGTTTTGCCGGGGAGTTGTCTTTCGGAGAACGCAACGTTTTGAAAGGGGAACGAACATGAAAATCGCGGTGGTGGGTCTCGGGGGGGTAGGCGGTTATTTTGGGGGGAAGGTCGCCCTGAAATATGCCGGTTCAGCGGAGCACAGGGTCGTTTTCATCGCACGGGGCTCGCATCTTGCGGCGATCCGGAAGGGAGGCCTGCTTCTCAAAACGGTGGAAGGCGAGTTCCGGGTCATCCCCGGCCTGGCGACCGACGATCCCGCCGCGGCCGGACCCTGCGACCTCGTTCTGGTCTGCGTAAAGGAATATGCGCTGGAGGAAGCCGCCGCCGAAATCGCCCCGCTTCTGCATGCAGAAACGGTCGTCCTTCCCCTCCTGAACGGCGTCGACATCGCCGAGCGGCTGCGGGCCATTCTCCCCCGGGGGGTGGTCCTGAGCGGCTGCGTCTATATCTCCGCCTTCATCGAGGCCCCCGGCGTCGTCCACCAGGTCGGGGGGACCTGCCAGCTCTTCTTCGGTCCGGACGACGGAAGGGCGGAGGCCTTCCGTCCGCTGGAAGCGCTCCTGAAGGATGCGGGGATCAAGGCGGAGTTGACGGACCGGATCGGCGTTCACCTCTGGACGAAGTACCTCTTTGTAAGCCCGATGGCCGGCGTAACGTCGCTCCTGGCGAAGCCCTTCGGTGCGGTCATGGCGGATGAGAAGGGAAAGGCGATGGTCCGGGGGCTGATGGAGGAGATCGGGCGTCTGGCGCAGGCCGGGGGGATCGCGCTTCCCGGGGACAGCGTGGAGACGGCGCTCGTCAAGGTTGCCCGCTTCCCCTATGAGACAAAATCGTCCATGCAGTTGGACTACGAGAAGGGGAGGCGGACGGAGGTTGATCTCTTCATCGGCTACGCCGT
This sequence comes from Syntrophaceae bacterium, assembly GCA_003141195.1. Lineage (GTDB taxonomy): Bacteria > Desulfobacterota > Syntrophia > Syntrophales > UBA5619 > UBA5619. Next base: position 69,080 of record PLLC01000088.1, on the reverse strand, counting down.
CCGCGCCGGGCGCGCCCTCGGCATCCCCGTGCCCCTCCATGAGGAGCTCTATGCCGCGCTGAAAAAATAATTATTCCCGGTAGAGGGAGTTTTTCAAGATGTAGCGGCGGACCTCGTCCGTGACCAGGTAGTGGACATCCTTTCCCTCCTTCGCCCGCTTCCGGATATTGCTGGAGGCGATGTCGAGGAAAGTGACCTCGCGGAAGCAGATCACATGCCCGGTGGGTCCGCGGAAGCCCCGGACGCCCTCGTCATACGTAAACCGGGAGGCGAATTCGGGGGTGAGGATCTCCTCCAGCCCCCGGTGCATGTAGCCCGGCCGGGTCATGACGGCGAAGTGGCACATCAGGAGGAGCCTCTCCCAGTCCTTCCAGGTCCGGATCGCGTGGAAGGCGTCCTGACCGAGGATGAAGTAGAGCTCGAGCTTTTCCAGACGGTACTGGTCCAGGAGGCGCTCCACCGTCTCCACGGAATAGGATGTCTTCTCCCGCCGGTTTTCCACGTCCGAGAAGGAAAAGGCCGGATTCCCCTCGATCGCGAGGCGGATCATCTGTTCGCGGTGGTAGAAGGACGTGATCGCGGCGTTGAGTTTGTGCGGCGGCCGCGCCGCCGGAACGAAGATGATCCGGTTCAGATCGAAGATCTCCAGCATCTCTGATGCACACCGGAGATGCCCGATATGGATCGGATCAAACGTGCCCCCGAACAATCCCCATTTCATGTTCTTACGCCCTCATAAAAAGTCTTAAAAGTCTCGAAAATTGGACGGCTTCGTAAAAAAGTCCGCAGGCAAGGCGCGCGAATCCCGAGGAATGAGGCGTACTTTGGTGTACGCCGCAATGACGAGGGATGAAGCGCAACGCAGCATCCGGGCTTTTTCCGAAGCCGTCATGTTCTTACCTGCCCGTTTCCGTAAACGATGAATTTGGTTGTGGTCAGCTCTTCCAGCCCCATGGGGCCGAAGGCGTGGAGCTTGGTCGTGCTGATGCCGATTTCCGCCCCCAGCCCCAGCTCGAAGCCGTCGCTGAAACGGGTGGAGGCGTTGACGAGGACCGTGGAGGAGTTTACCTCCTGGAGGAACCGCTGCGCCCTGCCGTAGTTCTCCGTGACGATCGCCTCGGTGTGGAGTGAGCCGTACTTCTCGATGTGGGCGATCGCCTCGTCAAGGTCGCGGACCACGCGGACGGCGAGGATCAGGTCGAGGTATTCCCGATACCAGTCCTCCTCCGCGGCCGCCTCCGCCTCCGGCAGGATCGTCCGCGTTTTCTCGCAGCCGCGGATTACGACGCCGGCCTCCCGGAGCTTCCCGGCCGCGAGCGGCAGGAACGCCCCGGCGACGCCCTCATGGACGAGGAGCGTCTCCATCGCGTTGCAGACTCCCGGCCGCTGCGTTTTTGCATTCATGCAGATCCGGACGGCCATGTCCAGATTCGCTCCCTCGTCGATGAAGACGTGGCAGACCCCCTTGTAGTGCTTGATCACCGGGATCTTCGAATCCCGGACAACGGCGCGGATCAGCTCCTCCCCGCCGCGGGGGATGATCACGTCGATGAACTCCTCTAACTGGAGCAGCTCGTAAACGGCCTCCCGGTCGGTTATGGGGACGACCTGGATCGCCGTTTCCGGGAGCGCAAGGTCCAGGAGGACATCCTGGAGGGTCCGGGCGATGGCGAGGTTGGAATGGATCGCCTCCGAGCCGCCGCGGAGGATGACGGCGTTCCCCGACTTCAGACAGAGGGCGGCCGCGTCCGCCGTGACGTTCGGGCGGGATTCGTAGATGATGCCGATGACCCCGAGAGGGATGCGCATCCGGCCGACGAGGAGGCCGTTCGGCCGCCGCCACATGGACGTGACCTTGCCGACGGGATCGGGCAGGGCGGCCACCTCGGCGAGCCCCTGGGCGATCCCCGCGATGGTCGCCTCCGTAAGCGTCAGGCGGTCGATCATTGCCGGGGAGAGGCCGAGATCCCGCGCGTGGGCGAGATCCTTTTCGTTTTCCCGGATCAGGCGATCCCCGCTCCGGACGAGGGCGTCCGCCATCGCGATTAGCGCCCGGTTCTTGACATCGGTGGAGGTCCGGGCGAGGACGGCGGATGCCCGTCTGGCCTGCCTGCCCATCTCCGTCATCTGTGATGCGATATCCGTCATGATTTTCATTTCCTTAACAGGCTGTTGAAAAACGCCCATCTGCTGCGTTTCCCTTATCCTTTGTCGCTCTACGTACATATTAGACATTGACAATTCCGGCGGTATTCGTATAAAACCGCCCATCTGCCGGAAAAGAGCGACGATAATGTACAGGACGCCTCGGGCCGTGTCAAGGCCATTTGCCAACAGATCATTTGCGTGGTTGCGCGGGTGAATCATCCTGGGGCGCGGCGTTTTCCGGTTCACCAGGGACACGCGGCGGGCGATCCGGCCGGAGGAAGCATGAGCAGGGAAAACATCCGCGTCAGGGCGGGGAAGCGGGCCTATGAGCTCATCCGTGCGGGCGGTTTCAGCCCGGATCGGATCGCGACCTATTTCGGGCCGGCCGGCGGTCCCCGCTGGCTGGTTGCAAGCGGTTTCGATCTGACGCTCCTCCGGGAGGGCCTGCTCGGCAGGCGGCAGCCGGTCTGGCTGGTCGGGGCATCCGCCGGGGCCTGGCGTTTCGCGGCCTGGCTGCAGCCGGAGGCGGAAAAAAGCTACCGTACCCTGATCGAGGCTTACATCGCCGCCACCTACAGGCGGAAGGACACCCCGGCGATAATCCTCCAGTCCCTGGTCGCGATCGTCAACAGCTATATCGATGACGACGCCCTTTCCTTCGCCCTGGCCTGCAAACCGTACCGTCTGGCGATCCTGACCTCCCGGGCGGAAAACCTCACGGCCTCCGAACGGCCCTGGGTGCAGAAAATGGGCTTCATTCTCGGCTTTCTGGCCAACGTCCTTCATCCGGCGCTGATCCACCGCTTTGCCGAGAGGACCGTTTTTTACTACGGGGTGCAGCCGCCCGATTTTTGCCTGCACAAGGGGTTCCGCGGCCGCTGTTTCCCGCTTTCCGAGGTCAATTTCAAGGCCGCCCTGATCGCCTCCGGCGCGATCCCCATTGCCGTCGCCGGCGTGCGGGACATCTTCGGCGCCCCGGACGGCGTTTACCGGGACGGAGGGCTGATCGACTACCACATCAACCAGGATTACCGGACGCGAAGCGGCGGGTTGACCCTCTTTTTTCACCACCAGGAGCGGATCATCCCCGGCTGGATGGACAAGAAAATCAAGAGGCGCAGGCCGCCGGAGGCGTTTCTCGACTCCGTCGTCATGATCTATCCGTCGGAGGGCTTTGTGGAGAGTCTCCCGGATGGCCGAATCCCGGACCGCGGCGATTTCGAGACCTTCATCGACGATCCGGCAAGGCGGATTGCGAACTGGCGGCGGACGGTCGAGCTGTCCGCCCCGCTCGGCGAGGAGTTTCTGGAGATGATCGCGAGCGGCCGTCTGAAGGATGCGGTGGAAAGGCTTTGACGGGAACTCGGGGACAGATTTCAAATCTGTCCCCGAAAATCGGCGTCGGATGAGGTATTTGCATGCAGAACGCGGGAATCTCCCGCCGGATCGAGTCGCTGAAGAGGATCCTGAAGCGCTGCGTCCTCTGCCCGCGGATGTGCCGGGCCGACCGGATCGCAGGCGTTAAGGGGTTCTGCCGTCTCGACGCCCGGATGGTCATCAGCAGCGCGCTTCCCCACCACGGCGAGGAGCCGCCGCTCTCCGGAAGCCGCGGCGCGGGGACGATCTTCTTCTCCTCCTGCAACCTCCGGTGTATCTACTGCCAGAATTACCAGATCAGCCATTCCCCGGCGGGAAGGCCGGTCACCGCCGAAGAGCTGGCCGGGATCATGCTGGATCTCGAGGCCCGGGGATGCCACAATGTCGAGCCGGTCACACCTACCCCCCATCTGCCGGGGATCATGGAGGCGCTCCGGATCGCCCGGGAACGGGGCCTGCGCGTCCCTTTCGTCTTCAACTGCGGCGGTTACGAGCGGAAGGAGATCCTCCGCCTGATCGACGGGAGGGTCGAGATCTATCTGCCCGACTTTAAATACGGTCTGGATGAGGCGGGGAAGAGTTGTTCCGGCGTGCCGGACTACCCGTGCCGCGCCCTAAGCTCCCTCCGGGAGATGGTACGCCAGGTCGGCGACGCGCTCGATATCGAGGACGGCGTCGCCCGGCGGGGGATCCTCGTCCGCCACCTCGTCCTGCCGGGGAGGACGGACAACAGCCTGGCGGCCCTGAAGCTGATCCGGGAGGTCTCCCCGTTCATCCCGTTGAGCCTGATGTCCCAGTACACGCCAATCCCGGCCGTCGCGGGCGATCCGCTTCTCGGCCGGCGGGTGACGCGGGAGGAGTACGAGCGGGTGGTCAACGCCGCGCTCGACCTCGGCTTCGAGGAGCTCTACACCCAGACGGTCGACGACCGGGCGCTCAACCCGGACTTCGCGCGGGAAAAGCCTTTCGCCTGGGAAGGAACCTGACGATGTTTGACTTTTCCGGTCTCGGCCGGATTCTGTTCGTGATCGGGCTCGTGATCGCGGGGATCGGCCTTGTCCTGATCTTTGCGGGGAAGATTCCCTGGTTCGGGAGGCTTCCCGGGGATTTCTTCTGGCGGGGGAAGAACGTCTCCCTCTACTTTCCGCTGGCGACGAGCATCCTGGTCAGTTTGGTCCTCACTCTGATCCTCTGGTTCATCCACCGGCGGTGACGGCGTCGATCACGGACATGTGATGAGGACTGGGAAGACTTTTCCCCAGCAGGCTGCAGCACTCTTCTGAAAAGACTGTTTTCAAACCTTTATTCCGCGCATAAGCAACGGTGGCTTCATCAGGATAAGCGATTCCATTCACGCCGCAATCTATTGCATTAATCTCGGCCCGTTGTTTGTATTGACCCGGCGGTCGCGCGCAACCCAGGGTTATCGGCGTAACGGGATTTAAAACCCGTGCGGTTGCCATGATTTCGGCTGCCTCATCCATCGATGGCGGTTGAATCCCCGCCATGGCGGTTCCACAGGCAGGGGTCAAGATAACCAGTACGATCGTTTCAGGATCTGCCTGCCGGATCATTTCCAGGGACCGCCGTTCCCCCCGGATTTGACCAAAGTGCAAGCCGATTACGATATGAGGGGCAATATTTAAACCCGCGTCGCGACAGTAGAGCATGGATTGAAGATAATCGGCAGGTTTCCGGTTGAGGTGACAGACTTCGCGGATGGTTCCTTCATCGCCAATCACATCCATCAATACCTGATCCACCTCGGCTTCTTTCAGCATGGCGGCCGTTTCCCGCCGAATCAGCCCGCCATGAACCAGTACCTTCAGCCCCATCTGTTTGGCATAACCCATCACTTCCACAAAGGGCTGCAGGGGAACTTCCCCATTTGAGTTGCCGCCCCCGCTCACCAGAATGCCCCGGCAACCATTTTTCAGCAGCTTGTCAACTACCCTGCGCATCGCTTGCGGGCTGGTCGCCCCAATCATGGTCTGCAGCAACGCGCCCTCACAATGGGCGCATCGGCAGGCGCAGGCTTCCCCGGTGACACTTAGATTGGCAAAGGAAAATGGGCGGTTCGAATAATATTGGTTATCATAGTGCTTGGCCCCGGGGGCTGAAAACCATATTTCCGGCTTGAACTCCTGCCTGGTTTCCCAGGCCTGTTGAATCATTGCCCGAATGGCTGTCATATCACGCGACTCCATCCCCATTTTCACGACGATTAAGACTTTTTACAAGGTCATCATCCCATATTTGGGGAAGAATCCTCTCTATGTCCTCCGGTCCGGGCTGGAAGGGGTAATTGCGCATCGGTTCACTGGCCCGTTCATTGCCGAAGGGCCGGTTGCAGGCCACTTGGCCGTCTTGATCCGGGCAACCCGAGGTCATAAAAGCCTCCCCTTTTTGGAGGCAGGGTTCGATGTCCACCCCGAAATCGATGATCCGCCCTTCGTGTGAAAAAAGGATGTTATGGATATCGGTGATGCCTTCATTGATTAAATAACGCGCCAGTTGTATCCGGCGGTATTTTCCCAGAGGCGGCTGCGGACGATTCTGCAGGATGCTGCCGCCTTCGGGGAAAAACGAAAACAGGTGGGTCATGGCGCCCATGCGGTAAGCTTTTGCGATGGCATGGACCATCTGTTCTTCGGTCTCGCCCAGGCCTGCGATCAGGTGAACCCCTGCCTTGTAACGGCCAAATACCTCTGCAGAATCGGCTACGCACCACCAGAAAGGGTCCCACCGGTGGGGGCCGCCAACCCCGGCCCCCCGGTGCAGGGCAAACAATTCTTCCGTTGCCGCATCGATGGCAATGCCCACCCGGTCGGCGCCCGCTGAGCGGATTTTTTGCAGATCATTCTTGCCCTCCATAACGGTCGGCGCCAACAATCCGCTGACAGGCAGGCCGACGCTCTCCCGCACCTGGCGTATGATGGTGCAGGCATCCTCCACGGCATGGCCATGGGTAATCATGGATACGCACACCCGCTTAAAGGGATGCCTGCCGCTCCTTACCCGCTCTAAGATTTCCGTTAGCGGATACGTGGGCCATTTGACCCGGATAAAAGTTTTTGATTTGTCCGCCTGGCTGTTATGAGCCAGTCCGCAATAACTGCATGCGGCCCGGCAACCACCAACATACGTCAACAGGAGATTGAGGCAGGTACACCTGATTTTAGGCATGAACCGGCCCGGTTCCAGGCCCAGACATATCGCTCCTGCGAGGCTGGTCCGGACAAATTGCGGACTTTCTCTATTGGATTGCATCGCCCTCTCTTCCATTGGATTCGCTGCGTCTATGGGCAGAGATTGCCAGACGAAGCGCATGATAGAAATCATCCGCCGCTACGCCCGGAATCTTCACATCGTTGCTGGTAAAAAAATTGCGCACCGTTGCCAGAACATCGGTCGGTCTGCTGGAGGAATTCTTGAGGGCAGCCTCCAGATCCAGGATGCTTCGTTCCGGGTAGGCGAAAAAATCACCGGTGATAAAAACGCTCTTGATGCGCTGACGAAGAGGGTCGATACGGAGCGAAACCCTGATCAGTCCTCCCGGGGTCTTATAGTCCGCTGCGCTCAAATTGCTCTCCTGCGACGCACGCGGTCCTCTGATCCACTCCTCCGATTGGAATTTCGGCAATTCCTCGACCATAAGCGTTCCTTCATATTCGGTCAGGCCGCCCGGTTCCAGATCCACTCTTAGAACTTCGGCGAAACCCTCTGCCATAGCCTTTTTGATATCCGGCATGGGGGGCACATGGCCCAGGGCCTCCCGCAGACAGGTCACGCGTTCTTTAAACGACCGGATTTGTTTGTCTTCCAGTTTCTTTAAGGGCAGTTTCAGGCATGCGATCATCGTATCCGCATCGAAATCGGTCAGCAGGGTGCCATGATACAGAAGGGAATTTCCCATCTCCGTACCGCCAGTGCCGGAAATCTTACGTCCCCCCACCTCGATGTCATTCAGGGGGCGATAACGGGCGTCTATCCCCAGTTTGGCGAGGCCGGTCACAACGCTCTCACACATCAGCCGGTACATATCCTCCAGTCGTTTGGGTATGCCGGGGGTATCCTTCAAGGCAAATATTTCCCATCCCAACTGTCCCTCGTCCATATATATACTCCCCCCGCCGCTGATGCGGCGGTTGATGTCTATTCCATGCTCCCGGCAGTATTCTTCTTCCACCTCTAATTCCACGGCCTGGTGGTAGCCTACCAGCGCACAATGAGGAGAAAATTGCAAAAAGTGCAGGGTATTCGGGATAAAATTCCGGCTGCGGGCGGTCAGTATCGCCTGCTCCAGGGTCATATTGTTTGCTGCCGGCAGTTCGCCGGTGTCAAGGAGCCGCCAAACCTGTCTCATAAGGTCACATCATCCTTCTCTTTTAGACGGATTCGCTCCTCAATCCAGGCTTTATAAGCGCTGGAATTCATCAGCAGGGTTATCTCGTTTCGGTTGGCCGGTTCCATCCGGTACAACCATCCCCGGCCAAAGGGGTCGGCATTGACTTTATGCGGGTCGGCTTCCGCCTCGCGATTGGTTTCCACGATAACTCCCGAGACTGGCGCCAAGAGGCTGCCCACCCATTTGCCTGACTCGATGGAACCGCATCGGTCGCCTTGCCGGACGACCGTACCGGCGGCGACAAACTCCAGGTAAATGATGTCGCCGATATTGCTCTGCCCATAATCCGTCAGCCCGATCACTGCCTCTTGATCAACCTTTATCCAGAAATCATTGCTGTCATAGAAAAGATCATCGGGGATCGCTCTTTTCTCCATTTGCATCCTTTCCCCCCTCCCATTGAACTTCATGCCCTGACAGGCAAAACCGGCTCCATTGCATCATTGCCGGCCATGATTTCTTCTGAGATCCCATCTCTGACGAGCACCGCGTTGCGGTTCGGTCCAACGGTCTCCTGCGCCAGGAGATATAACCCCTCGGCTATCTTTACCTTGCGCCCGGCGGGTCTGCGTCCGGGCAGGTCCAGCCACTCCCGGGAAGTAAGTCGTTCCCCGACCCGTCGGGCAGTTTCGCGCAACTCCGCATCCAGACCGCGTGGGGACAGATCGCCCAGTTGCTCTTTAAAACCGGCAATAAGGCCGGTTGCCAGAGTGGAATATTCCACCGGATATTCGAGACAATCCGCCAGCGTGATGATATTGGCCCGCATGATCCGGTATAAATGCCGGCGATAGGTCTCATCGGGAACCCTTAATGCCCGGCTCATCGTCACGAAATCAAAGTCCAACAGGATGTTTCCCACATACGCCACGCAGCGCCCAATGTCCCCCGACCCATTCCCCGAAAATTTCCTTCCCCCGGCTGCGATATCTGCGGGCGCCTTCCATTCTGCAGCCATTCCCAAATCCCGGTATACGGAAAGGGCGGGTTGCAGGAACTTTTCGTAAAAGCGATGCCTGCGCAATGGAAGTAAGGGATTATCCTGTCTCAAGACCAGTTGAAAAAAAAGCTGGCGGTCATCCAGGTAAACAACCCCGCCTCCAGTCTCGCGCCGTAACAGGGGAATCCCCCGTTCCCGGCAGTAGGGCTGGTCAATTTCGTAATCCAGGTCGTCGTGCAATCCCAGGCAGATATAAGGCGTAGTCGGGTAACAGATAATTAACCCTTCGCGGCCCAGCAAGGCCAGGGCATGATAGATGCTTTGTGATTCCACCCACCCTACCGGCCCCAGGTGATACAAATCCATTTCCTTGAACCTCCCAACCCCTTACCCCTCACGGATCATCGCTTTACCCCATCGCTTCCAAGATGAATTGACTTACATCCATTACCCTCACCGGCAGTTTGGCCTCGCGGATGGCCGCGGTCAGCATCTGTTCGCATTGCTGACAGGCCGAAACGACGACCGTTGCTCCGATGGCCTTGATTTCCTCGGTTCTGAGCCGGGCTATTTCCGCCGCCAAATCGGCATCTACGCTCTGCAGGTTGCCTCCACCGCCGCAGCACAGCGCCCGTTCGTGGTGGTGCGGCAGTTCTACAAAACGGACTTCCGGAATGCTCCTGATGATTTCCCGGGGGGCATCATAGACCCCGCCGTTGCGACCCAGATCACAAGGGTCATGGTACGTTACGGTCTCCGTTAGCTTATGCATCGGGATGCGTCCCTCTTGGATCAGGCGGGCAAGGTATTCCGTAGTGTGCAATATCTCCAGGTTATAGCCCTGCAATGCCTCCTGGCTGTCATGTTTCCAGACGTGATAGCAGGAGGCGCAACTGGCTACCAGGGTATGGATATCCAGTTCCTTGATTTTGTTAACATTGTGCCGGATGAATTTTTTGGAATCATCGACAAATCCGGTGCTTATAAGCGGAAAACCGCAGCACCATTCTTCTCCGCCCATCGTGGTAAAATCAACCCCGGCCTCTGTAAATATCCCGGCAATGGCCAGGGGGATCTGGGCTGCCTGGGGGAAGAAAGAGGAAACGCAGCCTACGAAATAACCGACCCCTGCACCCGCCCGCGGCTCCAGCGCATCAGGATCATCCAGATCCTGGGCCCATTCCAACCGTTCATCATTGGGAAAGGTTGAAATATTCTTCCTGGCGAGCAGGTTATTCTGCATGGCTCTGTAGGCTTTAGGCTCTTTACCCAGTTCGACGATGCGTTTACGCAATTCCAGCCACAATTTTCTGGTGTCAATAGCGGTGGAACATTCGCCGGCGCATGCCCCGCACAGGGTGCATTGCGCCATCCGGCGTACAAACTCCGCACTGAATGCAGCCTGGTTTCCATACGAAAAGATTTCCTTGGCCATGGCAATCTTGCCCCGAGGGGCCGCCGACTCCCAGCCTACCACGTTATAAACCGGGCAGGCGCTCCGGCAATAACCGCAGCGTCCGCAGATCAAGGCTTCCTTTTCCGGGTTGGTGAATGGTTTGACGGATTTTTCACTCATCTGCGGCCGCTCCTTCCTGCAACGCGCCTCACCGCGGCCAGGACTTCCATACCCGCTGTAAAATTGAATGGATTCAAGATGACCGGCGAGCGGTACACTTTGCCGGGATTCATGATTCCTCGGCCGTCTAACATCTGCTTTCTCTGCCTCAGTTCATTCAGGTGCGAGGGCGTAAACATTCGGCCCAGGTACGGGGTATTCCACAATCCCACCCCATACGGACAACCCCCGTGACGGCGCCCCACATCGTGTATTTTCTTGACCAGGCTCAGATCAAGAATATAGGCAATGGTTCTGGTTTCATCCGTATAGAACATCGTCATGACGGTGACCCGATCGGGTGTAACCACATGACCGTAGGATATGAGATCAAGGCCATAACGGCCTGCCATTTTTCGAATATCAGACAGATAACCGGACAACGCTTTGACCGGGAGCCAGATTTCGCTGCCCAAAACAGACGGCCCGCCTCTTTTTAAACGCAGGGCATTGAATTTTTCCGCCCATTCCCGTTCAGCGGTTTCTGCCGAAGATAGGTGGGTCGCTGGATCAGCCCCAACCAGCGCTGCAACCATATCCTGAGCTTGTTTGAGCTCTTCTTTGCTGCCTTCGTAATCGATTCCCAGCGTATGGGCCGGCGCCTCATCGGCCGGGGAAAATCCCAGGGAATGCATGGCCAACGCGCACCGATCATCCGCAAAATGCACATTATAGGGGATGACCGGGGCATGAAGGATGGCCTCCAACGCGCGGCCCATTTTCCCGGCATCAGGAAACGCGATCAGAAAATGTTTCATGGGGCTCAATTTGCGAATCTCCAGTTCCAACTGGGTTATGATGCCCAGGGTTCCCTCGGAAGCCGCAAACCAGGCCAGAGGGGGTTCCGTATCCCGGGTAAGCCGGCGGACCTCGCCGGTCGGGAGCACCACCTCAACAGCCTGTACCTGGGAAAGCAGGCTGCCGTATTTCAGGCTGCCGATGCCGTAACCCATCATGCAGAACCAGCCGCCGATGCTGGCCACCGGTGCGCTGCTGGGGAAGGATTTCATCGCGAACCCTAAAGGATTCAGATATTCATCCAGTTCGCGACAGGTCGTTCCCGCCTTCACCGTGACCGTCATCCCGGATTCATCAAGACCCACAACTCCTTTGAGGAGATTGAGGTCCATCACGATGCCGCCTCTAACCGGAACCGAATTGAAATACACCGTCGAGGCGCCGGCCCGTGGAGTAACCGGGATATGGTTGGCGAAGGCCAGTTTTAAAATTCCGGCTGCTTCATCCGCATCTGAGGGACGAACGATAAGGTCAGGCAGGGTATTGAACAGGGGATTCACCAGTAATGCCGGCACGGGAGCCATGTCGCGTGAATAAAGTCTGCATTCAAAAGGGGAATCGGTAGCCCTGTCGCCGAATTGCTGTTTTATTTGTTCCAGCGCCTCGTTTTTCATTCCTTGTTCCTCTTTCCCCCGATCCCGCTTTATCCGCCATGTTTCGCTATTTCCCCTTTAAGCCAATCGATCACCCGTTCTCCCTTGAGAAGTTTTGCCAACCCTCCGGAGAGGTCGGCAGGTTCCAACACCGCAATCCATCCCCGGTGGTACGGATCCGTATTCAATATCTGGGGATTCGCGGCTAAATCCTTATTGACATCAACGACCAGGGCCTGCATGGGAACCAATATTTTACCGGCCCATTTACCGGATTGCAGGGTGCACAGGGTCTTGCCCTCTTCCATATCCTTGCCGGTCCTGGGTACCCGTATAAAGGTAATTTCACCCGCCATCTGTTGCATGAAATCCGTTATCCCGATTCGGATGCACTTGCCTTCTTCCTTCACCCAGGCATGGTCGGTGGTATAATAAAGATCGTCAGGCATTTCATATTTATCTATTTTCGCCATGATTTTTATTGACACCCTTTCTCATTATTCGCGCCTATTCTTGAAAAAATCCTGTCCGCGTGGTAGGAACTCCGCACCAGGGGCCCGGCATTAACCTCTATAAAACCCATATCGTAGCCGATTTTTTCCAGCGTCTTGAAGGTGTCCGGGTGAATATATTCAACTACGGGATGATGGACGGGGGATGGACTCAGGTACTGACCCAGAGTGAGAATATCACAATGTACCGCACGCAGATCCTCCATGACCTCAATCACTTCCCCGTTCGTCTCTCCCAACCCCAGCATGAAACCGGACTTGGACAATATGCCGCTTCCGAATTCACGAATCCCATGCAATAACGCCAGGGAACGGCTGTAGAGAGCCTGTGGTCTGATGGAAGGGTAGATCCGGGGGACCGTTTCTACATTGTGATTGATCACATCCGGTTCGGCATCGATCACCTGATGCAAGGAGTCGATGTTTCCCAGAAAATCGGGGATGAGCACTTCAACGGTGGCTTCAGGCATCTCATCGTGAACAGCCCTGATGGTAGCAGCAAAATGGCCGGCGCCCCCATCGGCCAGATCATCCCTCGTAACCGAGGTCACCACCACATGTCTTAGTCCCAAGTGCCGGGCAGCAGAAGCAACGGCCTGCGGCTCACCCGAATCCACTGCCGAAGGACGCCCGTGAACAATCGCACAAAACCTGCAATTTCGGGTGCAAACATTGCCCAGAATCATAAAGGTGCAGGTTTTGCCGGCGAAACACTCGCCGATATTCGGGCAATCAGCGTCTTCACAAACCGTATGGAGACGGCTTGCGTCCAGCAGCCGCTTCATTCCGTCCAGGGCTTTGGCATCGGGCGCCTGCAGGGTTAACCAATCCGGTTTATTCATACAGGGTGTGCATCCCCCCTGCCATCTCCATCACCTTTTTCAGGCTGATGTCTTTTAGAGTCAGGTCAAATATTCTGCTCAACTGCCGGCGCATTTCTGCTTTGACCAGGGCCATATCTATCGGATGACCCAGAAGTTCCTCCATGGAGGTTACCCCCAGGGTGGAAATTCCGCAGGGAACAATGAATGAAAAATGCCGCAGGTCCGGGCAAACATTCAGCGAAACGCCGTGCATCGTCACCCAATGTTGAACGGCGATGCCCTCGGCGCCGATTTTTGCGGCGCCTGCCCACACCCCGGGATAATCCTCTCTGCGCCCGGCCGCGATACCGAAAGATTCCAAGGTGCGGATCAGCGTTTCCTCCATCCGGCGGGCATATAAATGAACGTCACACCCAAATCCGTTGAGATCCAAAATCGGATAACAAACCAGTTGCCCCGGCCCGTGGTAGGTGATATCCCCACCCCGATCGGTTTCATACACCTTGATACCTTCCTGATCTAAAAACTGATCACTGACCAGGATATGGTCGAAACCGCCCTTTCTTCCGATGGTAAAGCAGGGATGATGCTCCAGGAGAATGACGGTATCCGGTATGGTTCCGTTCCTACGGGCCTGATTCAGTTTCTTCTGTAATTCGAAAATCTTCCCGTATTCTTCCATCCCCATTTCCAAACAGTATCCGGGTCTGGTCACATCATCATCCTTGATCATATAATAAATCTATTGAGGTAATTGCATAACGATTTGTCCCGAATGCCTCTATGGAGATATGGTTTCTCAAGCAGGTAGAACCAGATTCCCGCTCAGAATCGTTGCGGGAATGCCAGAATGGGGAGTTATGCAATAACCGCTATTCTTCAAAGGTATCCAGAGCCTTTAAAACAGTAGTTGCGAGGTACGCCATGGACGGAGATCCGCCAAAAGCAACGGCCACCGAGCAGGCCTCCAGGATTTCTTCCCGAGTTGCCCCTTCATTCAGAGCCTGTTTAACATGAAGGTTCATGCAGTATTCACAGCGGGCGTAAAGTGCAATTCCCAGTCCGATAAGCTCTTTATATTTGCGTTCGATTTCACCTTCAACATAAGCAGCCTGGTCCATCCGCACAAATGCAGCACTTAATTCAGGAGCGTCGTCTCCTAAAGTTGCCATACCCTTGCCAAGATCAGCCATTAATTCGTTAGGATCTTTTACCATTCGTATTACCTCCAAAAATATTAATCCATGACCCAACCGCCATCCACATTGATGGTCTGTCCTGTGGTATAATTGGATGCATCCGAAGCAAGGAAGACAACCATTTGGGCGACATCTTCCGGTTTTCCCATTCTTGAGATAGGGAGGTCTTCGATGGGATAAACGAAACCCTTTGACATTTCTGTTTCGATCCCGCCCGGCGCTATGGCATTCACATAAATCCCATAACAACCGGCGTCTTTGGCGACCCATTTGGTGAAGGCAATGACACCCCCCTTTGCGGCCGCATAGGCAGGACCGGAGCGCCCACGTTTGCCTTCAACACCAGCTCCTTTCTTGGATACAGCCCCGCCGATCTTTCCTGAAATCGACGCGATGTTGACGATCTTTCCGCATCCCTTCGTCTTCATATGCGGGAAGACAGCCTGGGTACAGAAGAAGGTCCCCTTCATGATGGTATTTACATCCCTGTCCCATTGTTCTTCCGTGAGTTCTTCCAGCGGAACCCGCTGGCAGGTCCCGGCATTATTCACCAGGATATCGATCTTCCCGAATTTCTCAATGACTTGTGCGACCATAGCGAGGACATCCCCTTTTTGGGATACATCCGTCCTGATTCCGAGGGCCCGCCGATTGAGAGATTCTATGATATCAACCGTTTCTTCCATCGGGATGATGTCCGTCACACAAACATGAGCGCCCTCTCTGGCCAACGCAATGGCGCATGCCTGGCCGATGCCCCTGGCGCCACCGGTTACGATCGCGATTTTATCTTTCAATTTCATATTTCTCCTTTTATGACCATAAGTGAATCAGCAGGTTAAATGGACCTGCAAGTCAGTCCGCCATCCACGACCATTTGCGTCCCGGTGATATATTTGGCCTCATCCGATGCAAGAAACAGGGCGGCGTGGGCGACGTCCCAGGCATCCCCCATCTTCCCCGTGGGACACTTTTTGTTTCGGATTTCGATCATTTCCTGTATGTCCCCGGCCGCATAGAAATCCTTGAGCGGCTCACGAATCAGCGGCGTATCCATCAAACCCGGCAGAATGGCGTTGGCGCGGATATTTTTGTCCGCATATTGAAGCGCTATCCCTTGCGTCAATCCAAGGATCCCCGCCTTGCTCGCGTAGTAGGTAATGTAGGGGATGCCGATGTAACGGATCGCGGACACGGAGGAAATATTGGTGATGACGCCCCCTCCCCCTCTTTCCATGTGGGGAAGCGAATATTTGCACGTCAGAAACATGCTCTTCAGGTTGATCGACATCACGCGGTCCCAGGTTTCCTCGCTGGTTTCCGCAAGCCCGCCCAATACGACGATGCCCACATTGTTATGAAGGATATCGATCCGGCCGAAGGTCCCGATGCATTCATCGACCATCGCTTTGACCTCGTCCGGCCTGGAAACATCGACCTTCATCACCGTGCAAACCCCGCCTTCCTGGTCGATGATCGCTTTTGTCTCCTCGGCGGCAGTGAGATTCAAATCCACGGCAAAAACCTTTGCGCCTTCCCTGGCAAACAACACCGCCGTGGCCTTGCCGTTCCCCCAGCCCGGCCCTACAGATCCGGCGCCTGTGACGATGGCCACTTTATTTTTTAATCGCTCACCCATTTTCTTTCCCTTCATTTCGTTCGGGATGTGAAGATCTTAACCCTTTATCTCCCTCCCCCCCCAAGCGTCACCCGGGGCAACCAGAGGATGATATCGGGATAAACGACGCAGATGAACAATCCCACCGCCTGAAGAATCACGAACGGGACAACGCCCCGGTAGATATCCCAGGTCGTGATCTCCGGGGGGGCGGACCCCTTCAAGAAGAAGATCGCGTAAGCAAACGGGGGTGTGAGGAAAGACATCTGGAGGTTCACGCAGACCAGCATGCCGAACCAGAGTTGGTCAAATTGCAATTTCACAACCACAGGCAGGAAAACGGGCACGACGATGAACAGGAGGGCCTGCCAGGAGATGAAAAATCCCCCGATGAACAGGATGAACATCATGACGAACAGGACGAACCATTTTCCGAAGGGGAGTCCGATCAACAGGTTCGCCACCAGGGTTCCGCCCCCCAGGTAGAGAAAGACGGCATTGAAGATCCCGGCCCCTATGATGATGAAAAATACCATTGACGAGACGATCAGGCTCGCATAGGCGGATTCTTTCACATTTTTAAAGTTTAACTCGTGATACATCGCTGCCAAAAGTAGTGCACAGAGTGCCCCGACCCCCGATGCCTCGGTCGGAGAAGCGATGCCGGCCATGATGGAACCCAGCACCGCGACAATGAGAACGACCGTGGGGACCATGATGTAGGCACTCTTCTTGACCAGCTTCCAATCGTAGGGAGGGCGCTCCTCCGGGGGGATGGCCGGCGCCACTTTCGGGTCTATCAAGCAAATGACCCCAATGTAAAGCAGGTACAGGAAGGAGAGCAGAAGGCCGGGGAAAAGGGCCGCCGCAAACAGCTTCGCCACGGAGAGGTTTGCCATCGGTCCATACATGACCAGCATGACGCTCGGAGGGATCAGAATCCCCAGGCTTCCCCCGGCGCAGACCACGCCGCAGGCCAATCCCTTGTCGTACTTCCGTTTGAGCATGGAAGGGATCGCGATCAGGGTCATGGCGGTGACGGTCGCGGCAATAACGCCTGTGCAGGCGGCAAAAATCGTGCAGGTGATAATAGTGGCGATGGCGAGACCGCCACGCACGGGGCCGAACCATTCGTACAGGCTTTGATA
This sequence comes from Syntrophaceae bacterium, assembly GCA_003141195.1. GTDB lineage: Bacteria > Desulfobacterota > Syntrophia > Syntrophales > UBA5619 > UBA5619. The sequence continues at coordinate 51,900 of PLLC01000088.1, read as the reverse complement.
CACCTTTTCGGAAATGCCGCTCTTTTCCAGGATGGTCCCCATGAAAACAAAGAGGGGAACCGCGATCAGGACCTCGCTCTCCATCACATCGAAGGTCTGCAGGATGGCCATGGGGAGAAACGATGCGCCCTGGAAGATCAAGCCGAAAAAGAGCCCGATGAACATCAAGGCGAAGGCAAGATGGACCCCGCCGATCACGATTACGAAAAGGATAACGAACATGACAATGGAAACAATCTGTTCAGGGCTCATTCCTTGGTTCCTCCCTTCCTGAGACGAGACAGGCTGCGGATCAGCTCCGCCAGGCTCTGGAGGCTGAGCAGAAAATACCCCACGGGTATAACGGTTTTGATGGCGCTGGAAGGAAATTTCCAGGTTGATGTGGAGAGATATTCCCCGCTAATCCAAGCATCGGCGGCAAATTTAATCCCGGCCCATGTGAATATGATCAACACAAACAGGAAAAAAACGACATACACCACCGAGTCGAAGATCTGTTGCGCTCGCGGCGACAGGATGTTGTACACAATATCGATCCGGACGTGGCCCTTATGGAGAAGGGTGTAAGCGCCTCCGATCATGAATTGCAGGCCAAAGATCATCCAGCAGACGTCATACCCCCAGTTGGATGGGTGATTGAAAAAATCTCGCATCACCACCTCATAGGTCACCACCAGTGTGAGGGGAAGGACGGTCCAGGCGGCGGCGATTCCCGTCCATTCGCTGATTCTGTCGATATATTTAATCCATTTCATAGATGCTCCTTCTTTGTCTGCCGCAATACCCCCGGCAGGGGGGCATTACGGCAGACCGTGCCCTATTATGGAAACGAATCGTTAATCGAATTTGGTCAGGTCATAGTATGGTTTATATTTTTTGACAAATTCCTTCTGGGAGTTCCACACCTTGGCGAAGAAAGGATCTTCCTTCGATTTCTTTTCAAGGATCTCCATGCCCATCTGCCGGGCCTTGGCTTGGTCCGCCTTCGAGAGCTTGGTCGTGATGGTCCCGTACGCCCGGATCTTCTGGTCATATGCGATGGAATCTATCCAGAACCGCGCATATCCCTGTAATGTTGCCGACATCGCGGCGCTTTCCACAATCGCCTTCAGGTCGGCAGGCAGTTCCTTCCAGGATTTCGTCTTGATCAGCAGTTGGAAGATGTTGTTTGACATGTGCACGGGCGGCCCAAAGCGGTATTTGCAGACCTCGTGAAGACCCAGCGTGTAATCCATCGATGCGTCCAGGAATTCGGCGCCATCGATCAATCCTCTCTGCAGGCCGGGCACCACCTCGCCGCCGGCGAGCAGCACCACCGATGCGCCCAATTTTTCCCACATATCCATGCAGAGGCCCGCGGACCGGATCTTCATCCCCTTGAGATCCGCCAGGGTCTTGACAGGCTTTTTGGTCCATACCTCTTCAGGAGGCGTCAAACCCAGAGGAAGGACGATGAGCTCATCCTTATACATCTCCTGCTCCAATTCCTTGCCTCCCCCCGCATACATCCATAAGACAAGGTCATTGAACTCCGTGATGCCGCCGATCAACGTGTAGTAAAGGTCGCCTGCCGGATATTTCCCCTTCTGCCACGCGGGGGTATTCAGCCCGAAATCGAGGATGCCGTCCTTGACGGCGTCATATAATTTGGTCGGCGGGACGATCTCACCCGCGTCATGCAGGTCGATGACCATCCTCCCGCCGCTCATCTTTTCCACATATTCCTTCCACAGCACAATCGTATATTTACCCAGCGGCGAGGCCAGTCCGAAGCAGCTTCCCCCTTTCCACCGGATCGGTTGATCCGCCGCAACGCCCGGTACGGCCGTCACGAGCCATACCATAACCATCGTCAACACCATGAAAATCCATGAACGACTCTTTTCCCTTATCATGTCGAACCTCCCTTTATTCCCGTTGTTGGTTTCAAAGAAACTTCCCAGACGATTCAGATGATAATGATAGAAAATGCTCTGTTCCACCCACACCCCATACCCCACGCCCCCCTATCACCTCCTTTATGATGTCCTACCCTCCGGCGAAGTCGAAAAAAAACGGAAGAACTCAGCCCCTATATAAAACCTTCTTTGCAGCCCTGACGATATCGTCTTCATCCGGTATCACGGCGTTCTCGAGCGGCTCGCTATAAGGAATCGGCACATTGAGCGCTCCCACCCGTGCAACAGGGGCATCGAGATAATCAAATGCCTCTTCCTGGATTTGAGCGGCAATCTCCGCCCCGATGCCGCCTGTGCGGCATCCCTCATGGACGATGACGACGCGATTCGTATTGCGAACCGATTGGAGAATGGCATCAAAATCCAGGGGAACGAGCGTTCTCAGGTCGATTACCTCCGCCTCGATGCCTTCTTCCGCCAGCCGGGCAGCGGCCTTTAGGGCCACTGTGACCATATAAGAAATTGCCACGATCGTGACATCCTTCCCCTTTCTTTTGATATCGGCCTGGCCAAAGGGGATCAAATACTCCCCATCCGGGATCGATCCCTTTGTGGCATATAGCAGCTTATGCTCGATGAACATGACAGGATTATCGTCCCGGATGGCGGTCTTCAGAAGACCTCTTGCATCATAAGGATTTGATGGCATAACGATTTTCAAACCGGGAATATGAAGGAAAAGCGCCTCGAGGCACTGGGAGTGCTGGGCGGCATTTCCCCTGCCTCCGCCTTCCTGAGTCCGAATCACCATCGGCACTTTTGCCTTCCCGCCCGACATGTAACTCATCTTTGCTGTCTGATTGACAATCTGATCCATCGCCACGGGGGTGAAGTCTATATACATGAGTTCCGCAACCGTCCGAATTCCGGTCATGGCCGCTCCCAGGGCGGAGCCGATAATCGCTGATTCGGAGATGGGGGTGCTCCGAACCCGATGGGGCCCGAATTCTTCCAGCAATCCCTTGGTCACTCCAAAGATGCCCCCATATCGGCCGATATCTTCTCCAATCAGCATCAGAGAAGGATCCCTTTCCATCTCCTCCTTGAGCGTCATTCTAAGCGACTCAACAAAAGTGATTTCTGGCATTTCGCACTCTCCGTTCGGTAATAATTTCAATGGAAGAGGTCTTGAAGGGCCTCTTCAGGCAAAGGCAGGGGACTCTCTTTGGCAAATTTAACAGCCGCTTCAATGGAAGCCTTCACATCGGCTTCCATTGTCTTTTCCGTCTTTTCGGTTATCCTCTTTTCCTTGATCAGGCGTTCCCTGAATCTTTTGATCGGACAACGTTCCAGCCATTGGTTCATCTCTTCCTTTGAACGATAGGTGATCCCTTTTCCCGGATCTCCCGTGAAATGGCCATAGAAACGATAGGTGATACAATCGAGCAATGTCGGTCCTTCTCCGGCCCTTGCCCTTTCTCCGGCTTCCTTCATTGCCGTATATACCGCGATGATATCATTTCCATCGAGGCTCACCCCCGGGATGCCATAGGCCATTGCCCGATCCGAAATTTTGACGACGGAAATGGACTCGCGAACCGGGGTGGACAAACCATAGAGATTGTTCTCACAGACAAAAATCACCGGGAGCTTCCACAGGGCGGCCAGATTGAGGCTTTCGTGGAAGGTCCCTTGATTCGTCGCCCCATCCCCGAAGAAACAGACGGCGACCTGATCCGTCTCCCTGTTTTGAATGCTAATACCCGCTCCTACGGCAATCGGAAGACCGCCGCCGACGATGCCGTTGGCTCCTAAGTTTCCTCCCTGGAAGTCGGCAATGTGCATGGAGCCTCCCTTGCCCTTGCAATAGCCTGTTGATTTCCCGAAAAGCTCAGCCATCATCAATTTCAAATCCGCCCCTTTGGCAATACAGTTGCCGTGTCCTCGATGGGTATTCACCATATAATCGTCCCGTCGAAGAGGGGTACAGACCCCCACGGAAACGGCCTCCTGCCCGATGCAGGGGTGAATGTTTCCGCGGATGAGATTATGTTCAAACAGCTCGATCGCTTTTTCCTCAAAATGGCGGATCGTCAACATCTGTTCGTACATTTTGATACAACGTTTGTTATCGATTCGTGATGTCATTTTCCCACCTGCCCCTTACCTGGTTCCCGCCTGATCGTTTTCACTGTCTTAAACGAGAAGGAAAGCGGGGGTTTCGATTATTTTTTGGATATGGCTCAAGAAGAGACCCGCGGCCGCGCCATCGACGATACGGTGGTCAGAGGATAATGTGAACCATGCCATGGGTTTGATCTTGATTTCCCCTCCCCGAACCACCGGTTTTTCGATCGTCCTGCCCACCCCCAGGATGGAACATTCCGGTGGATTAATGATGGGATTGATTTTATCGATCCCGAGCATCCCCATATTGGACAGGGTGAATGTCCCTCCTCCAACATCTTCCAAAGAGAGCTTCCCCCTTCTTGCCTTTTTAGTGATGGTTCTAATCGCAGATGCAATTTCCGTTAACGATTTTTGATCTGCACGGTGGACGACAGGAACGATCAACCCATCCGCGAGGGCGATCGCAACGCCCACATTGATTTCTTCCAGCAACCGGATCTGATCTCCCTCGAAGCGGGAGTTAATGATGGGGTGCTCCTTCAGCGCCGAGGCCACCACCTTAACCAATATATCGGTCAGGGTTAATTTGACCTTGGCGCGCTTTTCGACCTCGTCCTTCACCCTTTCTTTAACGTCCTGGATCGCAGACATGTCTACCTCCACGGAAAGGTAGAAATGGGGAGTGTTCTGGAAACTGTCCGTCATTCGTTGGGCAATGATTTTACGGATGCCTTTGAGAGGGATGATTTTATCCTCTGGTTTCTGCGCGGGAACCGAAGGCTTGACCCCTTCGGTCTGAACTTTCTCGGCCGCTTTTAAAACATCTGCCTGAGTAATCCTTCCTTCCGGACCAGATCCCTTTAACAAAGAGAGATCGATTCCTTTTTCCTGAGCGGTCTTCCTGGCGACAGGGGAGGCGAAAATCCGTTCCCGATGCTCTTTCCTTTCGCTCTGAACAGCAGCAGCGGGCATGGGCGCCTCTTTGGGAACATCAGGCTTGCTTGCCTCGAACTCCGGCAATGCCTCACCTTCCTCGGCAATAATGGCGATGGGCGTTGTTACGGCAACGACCTTCCCCGCAGGATGAAGGATCTTCCGGAGAATGCCGGAAGCGGGAGACTCGTATTGAAAGTTGAGCTTCTCTGTGATGATTTCAACAAGCGGCTCCCCCTTTTCGACACGATCGCCTTCCTGTTTCAGCCATTTCTCAATCGTCCCTTCTTTCATGGTCAGGCCAAGTTTAGGCATGATAACCGTCGTAGCCACGCGCAATCCTCCATCAGTTCATATTAAAGCGGCGAATAATAAAGTTAAATCCATCGAACCGTCGGTGGGTATCCGCCGCACCAGCCAGGATACACCCTCGGTTCAATTCCGAAAGCATCCCTGCTCCTCACCCTGTTCCAAACTCATCATCATTAACCCCACTTCAGGATCCATGCGGCGCATCATGCGCATCCCCGAAATTTCAGTAATAATCATTTCCGCGGTGACCAGAACGGGATTTCCGCCGGCCGAAAAATGGCCGGCCAGACTCTGCCCGTCGGGACCGCAGAAGCATCCGTGAAAGTGGATCATAAGTTCCCCATCCGGCGACTGGCAGATCACCCCCTGACCACTTGTAAATTCGATGGGACCGCCGATTGTAATCAGGTCACCATATCGTATGCCGGACGGCGTGGACGCGTCCGTTATGGGAAGGACATATTGCGCCTGTTTCAGGCTGCCGATTACACAACTGATATAGCCCTGCTTGATATTGTGGGCGCGGCAGACCGCCATGATCCCGCCGATCAGGTCAGTGCCGGGTCGCAGTCTCGCTGCAACAAAACGGCCATATCTCCCTTCCGCTGCCAGAAACCTTACCTCATTATTGTCCATCGCCGGTTACTCCCCCCGTGAGAATGATTTCACTGTCGAAGATAAACCTAAAATACTGTGAAAACGAAGTGAATCTGTGCCGTGAAAATCGATCAATCGGTATCTATAATTTCTAGCCCCTCTTTCCCCTTATCGATAGGTGACTTGGCGCACGGCGTTGATCACATCTTCGGTTTTGGGTAAGACGAAGCTCTCCAGCCGGGGTGAAAAGGGCATGGGAACATCCTTGGCGGCCACGCGAAGGACCGGCGCATCCAGATAATCAAACAGCTCACTGGTTATCCTGGCCGACACCTCGGCCCCGAAGCCGCCGGAGAGACAGGCCTCATGGACGACCACCGCCCGGTTGGTTTTCCTGATCGAACCGGCAATGGTTTCAAAATCGAGGGGTTTCAGGGTTCGCAGGTCGATGATTTCAGCCTCGATCCCCATGCCGGCAAGCTCATTGGCCGCCTCTATGCTCATGTAGAACCCCGATCCATAGGTCAGGATGGTCACGTCGGCGCCGGGGCGCTTGATCGCCGCCTTGCCCAAAGGGACGACATGTTCGCCCTCGGGCACGGGGCCTTCTCTGGAGAAAAGCTTCTTGTGCTGGAAGAAGATGACAGGATCGTCGTCGCGGATGGCCGCCGTCAGAAGCCCCTTCACGTCGGCCGGCTCGCTGGGGACAACGACCTTCAATCCCGGGGCGTGAATGAACCAACTCTCCAACGACTGGGAATGATGCGCAGCCGCGCTCAATCCCGCGCCGTCCGGCGCCCAAATGACGAGAGGGACTTTGACTTGCCCGCCGAACATGTAGCGGATTTTGGCCGTCTGATTGACGATCTCATCCATGGCGCAGGTAACGAAATCGGCGAAGTGCATATCCACCAGCGGCCGCATGCCGGTGAGAGCCGCGCCCAGGCCGGCCCCGACGATGCAGGCTTCGGATATGGGAGAGTCGATGACACGGCCGGGAAACCTCTCAGGCAGACCTCTAAACTGGCCGAAAATACCGCCATGGGCGACTAAATCCTCGCCAATGATGAAAATCGTCTCATCCCGGGCCATCTCTTCAGTGAGCGCCTCAGCGATGGCAACGGAACAGCTTATCACCCTTTCTGTCATGGTTTTATTCCCCGTCTCGCTAAGGATTGATGAACATGTCCTCCAGGGCCTCTTCAGGATTGGGCCACTCGCTCTGCTCGGCAAATGCCACTGCCTCTTTTAGTTCCCTTTCAACCTGTTCTTGTATCTCTTTTTCCTTTTCACCGATCAGGAGCTTTTTCTTTTTCAAGACGGAAGCAAAGCGGAGAAGGGGATCGTTTTTCTCCCATTCTGCCACCTCTGCCTGAGTTCGATATTTTTGAGGATCTCCCTCGAAGTGGCCGCGTCTTCGGTATGTCTTGTTCTCAAGGAGGGTAGGGCCATCGCCGCGGCGGGCCCGATCGACTGCCCTGCCTGCGGCTTCACGGACAGTTAGGATATCATTGCCGTCCACGGATACCCCGGGGATATTGTAACCGGCAGCGCGGGTGGCAATGCTGGTCACGGAACAGGCATAGGTTGTCGGCGTAGTCGATGCGTAGCAGTTGTTCTCGCAAACGAACAAAATGGGGAGCTTCCAGATGGAGGCCATGTTCATGGCCTCGTGGAACGTGCCGCGGTTCGAAGCGCCGTCGCCGAAGAAACAGACGGCCACCTGGTCTGTATGGCGGAGTTTTACCGACAATCCTGCCCCAACAATGATGGGAAACCCGCCGCCGACCACACCGTTTGCGCCCAGTATGCCCAATGAAAAGTCGGCAATATGCATGGAGCCGCCTTTGCCCTTGCAATATCCCGTCTTGCGGCCTATGAGCTCCGCGATCATCTTCTTCAGGTCCCCGCCCTTGGCGATGACATGGCCGTGTCCCCGGTGGGTGGTGGCTATATAGTCATCCGGTCGAAGTACGGAGCAGACACCCACCGACGATGCCTCCTGGCCGATGGACAAGTGGATGAACCCGGGGATCTTTCCGGCGGCAAACAACTCGCCGGCCAATGTTTCAAATTTACGGACAGTCACCATGGTTCGGTAAAGCCGAAGCATTTCCCGGGCGGATACGGTTGACTTCATGAATGCCCTCCTGGGAAATAGAGTTCTGTCCCTATTTTCTTACCAAGGAGGAACTGGTCCTGGAGTGTGATCCTGTACCGGCGCTGGAGGAGAGAGGCATTGATGAGGTGACCTGGCAGGAATGGCATAAGTACGGCACCTATACAGAAACGTCCGCTACTTCTTGCTCAAAATCTTTTCAACGCTGTGCACCTCGCGGGCCGAGGCTTTCAACTGAAAAGCGAAGCCCCTATTCCTACACATGACTTTTTCCGGTCCGTGTGGCATTAGTACCCTGTTTATTGGTGCTGTCAAGTTTTTTTTAAAACCACTCCTCTGTTCTTCTATCCATGATCATTCATTTCTACGACGAAGGCGCAAGGGCATCCGTAAAACGAAAAGGCTTGAATACTCATAATGCAGCCCGACGCCTACCCCCAGTAGACCAGCCCCGTCTCCTGCTTGGTGGCGAGGTCGGGGTGGTAGGGGATCACCCGGATGCCGTAGGCGTAGGCGCCGTTCTGCCGGACCGTGTAGGAGACGGAGAAGGTGAGAACGCCGTCCGCGTCCTTCCCGACCGGTCGGAGGGGGACGTACTCCGGCGGCTCAGCGAAGCCGTTGCCGTCCTTATTTCCGATGACCAGCTCCGCGAGGACCTCTCCCGGTTCTAACTTTCCCGGATCGATCCGGACGCTGACGTCGAACGGTTGCTCCACGAGGATGGTGTCGCCGCGGATCCCATCGATGCTGACGTCCAGCAGGCGCAGGGAGGAGAAGCGCATGGGAATCTTCCGCTTCCAGTCGGCCAGCTCTCGTGCCATCCGGAAGGACTCCCTGTAGAGTTCGTGTTCCCGCCTCGCCGTGGGGAGGTAAAGGTCGCGGTAGTATTCGACGAGCATCCGCTCCGTGTTGAAGCGGGGGACGAGGGTCTGCATGGAGCGCTTGATCATGGCGATCCACCTCTCGGGGAGGCCCGACATCTCGCGGTCGTAGAAGAGGGGGATCACGCTGTTCTCCAAGAGCGTGTAAAGGGACTGGCTGTCCTCCTCGTCGGGGTTGCCCGGCTCCTCGCCGTACCCCTGGACGACGGGGCCGATCGTCCAGCCGTTCGTCCCGTCATACCCCTCCACCCACCACCCGTCGGATATGCTGAGGTTGAGGACGCCGTTGGCGACCACCTTCTCTCCGCTGGTGCCGCTTGCCTCCAGCGGCCGCCGGGGGGTGTTCAGCCAAACGTCCACCCCCTGGACGAGGTGGCGGGCAATCCGGATGTCGTACCCCTCGACGAAGAAGATCTTCCCCCGGAACCGCTCGTCCTTGCAGATGGAGATGACCTTCTTGATCAGGTCCTTCCCCATATTGTCGTTCGGGTGCGCCTTGCCGGCGAAAACAATGTGGACGGGGCGGGTGGGGTGGTTCAGGATCCTGTCCAACCGGTCGAGATCGGACAGGAGCATGTCGGCCCGCTTGTAGGGGGCGAACCGCCGGGCGAAGCCGATCATCAGGGCCGCCGGGTTGATCTTCGCGAAGAGCTCCTCCCGCCAGGTCTTTGTGTAGCCGTACTTCATCCAGTTCCGGGAGAGGTCGTCCCGGAGGAGGTCGATCATCTTCTGCTTGAGCTCATAGCGCGTTCGCCACAGGAGGGTATCGGGGATGTCCTGGACGCGCGCCCACCGCTCGGAATCGCTGATGTGACGGTCCCAGTCCAGGCCGAGGTAGGTGTCCAGCAGGACCTTCATCCGGGGGGAGATGTAGGAGAGGACGTGGGCGCCGTTCGTGATGTGGCCGATCGGGATGTCCGATTCGTCGCACCCCTTCCAGACCTCCTGCCACATCCGCCGGGAGACTTGACCGTGGAGGCGGCTCACCGCGTTGCTCTTGTGGGCCATCTTGAGGGCGAGGATCGTCATGAAGAAGGGCTTCCCTTCGCCGCTCTCCTTGCGTCCTAACTCCCAGAACTGCGACCAGGAGATCCCGGTCCATTTCACGAAATTCGCGAAGTAGTGTTCGATCAGCTCGCTGCTGAACCGTTCGTTGCCCGCCTCCACCGGCGTGTGGGTCGTGAAAACGGTGCTCCCGCGTACGACCTCGCTCGCCCCGTCGAAGGAGAGCCCCTCCTCCGTCATCAGCGAACCGATCCGCTCGAACAGCAGGAACGCCGAGTGCCCCTCGTTGATATGGTAGACGCGGGGGCGGATCCCTAATTTCCGGAGGAGGCGGACCCCGCCCATCCCGAGAAGGATCTCCTGCTCGATCCGCGTCCGGGGATCGGCGCAGTAGAGGCGCTCCGTGATCTTCCGGTCCTGGGGGGTGTTCCGCGGGACGTCCGTGTCGAGGAGGTAGAGGGAGACGCGCCCGACGTGGACCTCCCAGATGTTGGCAAAGAGCGTCCGGCCGGGCAGCTCCAGGGAGATCTGCACGGCGTCGCCCCGGTCGTCCTGGACGATCTGCAGCGGCATGCTGGAGAAATCGTTCTCCGGATACTCCTCCACCTGGGCGCCGTTGCGGTCGATGACCTGCCGGAAGAAGCCGTTCTTGTAAAGAAGGCCGACGCCGGTGAGGGGGATGTTCAGGTCGCTCGCCGTCTTGAGGTGATCCCCGGAGAGGGTGCCGAGGCCGCCGGAGTAGATGGGCAGGCACTCGTGGAGGCCATATTCCGTCGAGAAGTAGGCGACCGGCGACGACCATTTCAGGCCGTCCGGCGGTCCGATCCGGGGGGAGGGGGTTCGGTCGCCCATGTAGTCGTCGAGCTGCTGGAAGATCTGCCCGTAGAGGCTCAGGTAGCTGGCGTTTTCCGAGGCTTCGAGGAGGCGCCCGGGGGAGACCGTCTCTAACATTCGGACGGGGTTGTTGCCCATCCGGGCCCAGACCTTCGTGTCGAGGGAGGAGAAGAGGTCGCGGGCGCGGGGATTCCAGGCCCACCAGAGGTTGTAGGCGAGTTCCCGGAGGCGGGAGATCTTCCCGGGGAGGTTGGCCACCGCCGTAAAGGTCCGGAAATGGGGCTGGACGGAGACCGTCCCGGCGAAGGTGTGTTTCAGCTCCGTCTTGAGGTCTTTGGCGGCGATCTTCTCCGTGCGGGCCACGGCGGCCGCGACGGCGCGGCCGTACGCCTCCGTGTAGCTCTGGTAGAAATCCTTCCAGTTTGCCCGGCAGGCGACGGCGCGGGCGTCGGCCCGCATGCACTGCACCTCCTCCTCTCTCATGGCGAGAAAGGTCCGGAAGATGCCGTGGAGGTTATCCGTGATCGCCTCGATGGGCTGACCCAGGTGTTTGAGGAGGATGATCCCGCCGCACTCGCCCGCCGCCTGCTGGGCCCAGAGGCCGAAGCCGGCCTGATCGGTCGTGATTGTGGGGACGGCGTGGGCCGCGCTTTCCAGGGGGGTGTAGCCCCAGGGTTCGTAGTAGGAGGGAAAGACCCCGAGATCGCATCCGGCCAGGGCCTCGTAGTAGGTCATATCGATCAGGCCGTCGTGACCGTTCAGATAGGCCGGGATGAAGATGACCTGGACCCGGTTCTGGGGGAGGTTCCGGAGGCCGAGACGGTCGCAGGCCCGCAGGATGGGATCGGAAGCCTCATTGTGCAGCCGATGGGTGGCGATTGGGGGATTCCCGGGATCCGGCCGGGCCGTGTCGCTCTGGAGTGAGGGGATCAGGTCCGTGTACCCTCCCAGCACAAAGAGGAAGGCGAGGACGGTCTCGTCCGGTCCCTGTTCGGTGTTCAGGCGGCCGAGGGCCTCGAGAAAGACGTCAATCCCCTTGTTGTGGTATTCGTAGCGCCCCGAGATGAGCATGATCCGTGTATTTGCGGGAAAATCCCGGCGGAGGAAGCGGGCGGCGGCGGCAAGGAGCCTCTCCCGGAACTTCCGGGCCTCCGTCCGGTCAACCGCGAGGTCGGGGATGTGCTCCATGTCGAGGCCGTTCGGGGTGATCAGGTCCGGCGTCCGGCCGAGGAAATTCTTCGCCTCCGAGGCGGTGATCTCGCTCACCGTCGTGAAGCAGTCCGCCTCGCGGGCCGACGCCGTCTCCATCGAGCATTTGGCCGTGATGTTGTGGGCGCCCGCCTCCCGCTGGGGGGAGATGTGGTCCATCGCCGTGTAGATGTCCATTCCGGAGCCGGCCAGTGTCCTCCCGAGCATCGTCGCGTGCGTCGTGAAGACGGTGCCGATCTCCGGGACCCGCTTCTTCAGGCCGAGAAGCCCCGCTCCCGTCATCCATTCGTGAAACTGCGCGACGCTTCTCATCCCCCTGGGGCGCACGAGGAGGTTGTGGACCGTCTCGATCACCTCGCTGCAGGCGTAGCTGAACATGACCGGTTCCATGTAATCCCGGCCCCCGGCGATGGAATCGACGCCATAGTCCTCCCAGAGCCTGTAGAGAAGCTGGTCCTTGTCGTACTTTTTCCCGAAGCCGACGAGGATCGCCTTGGGCTCGCCGGGGACCTTCCAGCGGCCGAAGCGGCAGGGGATGTCTTTGATCGCCACCCCTTCGCGGATCCGGTTCCAGCACTCCTCGTCCGTTTCCTCGAAATCGAGGTTCGTCTTGAGGTCCGGGCCGAGGAGGAAGTAGTCCTCCCCGAAGATCCGGGTCGCCTCGGGGAGCTTGCTCCGGATCACTGTATAGATCCCGCCGACCTTGTTGCAGACCTCCCAGCTCACCTCAAACAGGCAATGGCTCGTCTCTGCCATCTCTTCTCTCCTTTGCTCGTCTTTTTCAGGGATTGGGAAAAATCGTCGAGAATATTCATGTAGTTGATGTACGCCTCGTAGGGCGACTCATAGGGGTTGAAGTAGCGGTGGACATCCCCGTCGGAAAACCATTTCGTGCACATGTAGTAAAAATGATCGGACGTCTGGAGCATCCGCCAGGTCCGGACAACCCCTTCGTCCTTCCGCCTGCGGACGGCGGTCTCGAGATGGTAGAGCTTGCGGGCGGCGTCCTGCTGCATCGCGTTGCCGAGCCAGGCCGTCGTGTCCCGCTCCTCGTCCGCCCAGGAGATGAAACCGGGGCAGTCGATTTCACCGGCCGCCTCGTGGGCTTCGGCCGCTTCCGCGGGTGTCCGGAAGCAAAAATCGGGGTGACGGAGGATCTCCCCGGGCAGCGCCTTGAGAAAGTCGAAGATCCCCGTTTCCCGCCACTGGTGCTCGCCCAGGGTCTCGTAGTCCATGAAGAGGTTGACGACCGCCTCCTCCCGCCGGATCCGATGGAGCCAGTGGGCGTATTTGGCCGCCGTGAGCGGGTATTCGGCCCAGTTCCGGTCGGAGAAGCGGAAGGCCACGTCGTCCGAAAGGCGGTAGTTCCGCAAGAGGAGCTTCAGTTTTTTGCAGCCGGTCGGTCGGTACACCAAGTTGGGGCTCCGCCGGCCGAGGATTTTTTCGGTCCCCTCGGCGAGGATCGCCCGGTAGCCCATCTTTTCTACCGCCGCCGCGAGGGCGTTGCTGTAGATCAGCTCCGTGTGGCGGAAGGTCCGGCCCTCCTGTCCGAAGAGGGAACGGATCCGCTCCCGGTGGCGGAGGACTTGCTCCCGGAATTCCCGCGGCGAGGAGAGAAATGCGAGGGAGTGGCCGTCGGTCTCGTTCAGGAACTCGACGCATCCCGTCGCGCTTAGACGTTGAAAGCCCTCCAGGACGTCCGGGCGGTACCGTTCCAGTTGGTTGAGGACCACCCCGGAGAGGGAAAAGGCGACCCGGAAGGCGCCGCCGTATTCCTCAATCAACTGAAGCAGGAGGGCGCCGGCGGGAAGATAGCATTTCTCCGCGACGCGGTCCAGGATCCGGCGGTTCTCCGCATCGTCCTCGTAGTCATGCAGATGGCCCACGTCGAAGAAGGAGTACCGCCGCAGACGGCAGGGCTGGTGGACCTGAAAGTAGAGGCAGACGCTCGGCATTTGTTATTTTTTATTTTCCACGCTTCCTTACACGCTTACACGGGGACAGATTTCAAATCTGTCCCCGTTCCGGTTCCGGCGCGCCGGAGACCGCCTCGCGGTAGATCGCCGCGATCCTCTCTGCGGCTTTTTCCCAGCGGATCTTCCGGAGCTCCTCGCGGGCCTTTTCCGCCATCGCGCCGGCCAGGACGGGGTGTTTCAGGACGGCAATGATCTTGGAGGCCATCTCCCGGACGTCCCAGAAATTGACCTTCAGCGCATGCTTCAGGATCTCGGAAACGCCGGACTGGCGGGAGAGGATCACCGGGACGTCGTACATCATCGCTTCGAGGGGGGAGATGCCGAACGGCTCGGAAACGCTTGGCATGACGTAGAGGTCGCTCAGGGAGAAGATCCGCTCGATCTCCTCGCCCTGGAGGAATCCGGTGAAATGGAAACGGTCTCCGATCCCCAGTTCTCCCACGCGCTCGATCATCCGTCCCATCATGTCGCCCGCGCCGGCCATGACGAAGGTGACGTCGGGAAGGACATGGAGGACTTGGGCCGCCGCCTCGACGAAGTAGTCCGGTCCCTTCTGGAAGGTGATCCGGCCGAGAAAGAGGACCATTTTCCGCTCCCCCGGTCGCTCGGTGCGGTAGGCCCGTTGCGCCTCCGTCCGCGTGACGGCGTTGTAGACGACGGAGATTTTCTCCGGGGGGATGGCGTAGCGTTCCGCGATCATCCGCTTTGTCCGGTGGCTGACGGCGATGATCCGGTCGGCCTTTTCCATGCCTTCCCGTTCGATCGCCCGGATCTCTTCGTTCACCTTCTCGCCGCTCCGGTCGTATTCGAGGGAGTGGATATGGAGGACGAGCGGCCGGCCGCTGATCCGGCGGGCTAGGAGTGCGGCAGGGACGGTCATCCAGTCGTGGGCATGGATGACGTCAAAGGAAAGGGTGCGGGCGAGGACGCCGCCGGCTTGGCCGTAGCGGATCACCTCGGCGATCAGATCGGGGCCGTAAACACGGGCCGTTTCCGAAAATCTCCTTCGTTCCGAGAGATACAGGGCGTGGTAATGCCCCGGATCCAGATAGGGATGGAGCAGGGAGGGAAGGGGGCGGAGCGTCAGACGCCGGAGGAGCGCCTCCATGCCGTCATCCCGGTCGTTATCGGACACGGGGACGCCGGAGGCGGAGACCAGATCCAAAAAGGGGGCCGCGCCCGCCTCTCCATCCTGCGGCAGGACGAAGGTGATCCGGTGACCAAGGCCGGCCAGGGCCGCCGTCATGCCGTAGCAGGCCGTACCCAGACCGCCGCTCATCCGGGGCGGAAATTCCCATCCGAACATCAGGATGCGCATGGTCACAGCCTCCTTACTTTTTTTCAGGGGCTATCCGCCGCGACGCGGAGGTGTATCCGGGCCGAGCCCGATTCTTTAACGGGCTGTTGAAAAACGCCCGTCTGCCGCGTTCCCCTCATCCTTCGCCGTTCAACGTACCAGAAGGTACGCCTCATGGCTCAGGATTTCGGGGGCCTTGCATCCGGACATCCCGTATCCTGTACGGGACAAGCTTTTGAACAGCCCGGATCAGGACTTTTTCAACAGGCTGTTAAGTCGATACAGACACCGCCCCGCGACCCAACGAGACCTGCTGATAACATAATTGCATACGAAAATAAACCTTTAAGAAAATAGGGGTCAGCTACCCTATTTTCCCGAGGAGCGTGTAGAGGCGGATCAGTTCGGCGACGCTCCAGGCCTGGGCGATACAGCCGCCCGGCCGGTGGGGGGCGTCCCCGTCGAAGACCTCGGAGACGCTCCCGATCCCCGCCTCGACGAGGTGTTGCCGGAGAAATGTCCGGAGGTATTGCCGGAGGTCTTCCTCTTCCCGCTCCGGGTTGTCGGCGACGCGGAGGGCGGCCTCGCCGAAAGCGCCCAAGAGCCAGGGCCAGACGGTTCCCTGGTGGTAGGCGCCGTCCCGTTCAGCGGGGTTCCCCCGGCAGCGGCCCCGGTAGGCCGGATCGGCGGGAGAGAGGGTCCGAAGCCCGCAGGGGGTGAGAAGTTGCTCCCGGACGGCGCGGACGACGGCGGCCTGTTCCGCGGGGTCGAGGGGCGAGAAGGGGAGGGAGACGGCGAAGATCTGGTTCGGCCGCACGGCAGTATCCAGAACGCCGTCGCGGAAGACATCGCCGAGGCAGCCTTCCCGGGGGTTCCAGAAGGCCTCCCGGAACGAACGGCTCAGAAGCGGGATGAGATCGCCGCCGGAAAACGCCGGTTCACCAAATTCAACTGTAAGATCGCGGGTAAAACAGAGGGCGTTGTACCAGAGGGCGTTGATCTCCACCGGACAGCCGTGGCGGGGTGTGACGGGGATTTCTCCCACCGTGGCATCCATCCAGGTCAGGGCGGTCTGCCCGTTTCCGGCGTGGAGGAGGCCCTCCCGATTCATGCCGATCCCGAATCGCGTTCCGTCCAGGAACGAGCGGATGATCCGTTTCATGACGGGCCAGAAACGTTCGCGGATCAGGGCCTTGTCGCCCGAGATCCGCAGAAGTTCCTGAACGGCCCGAAAATACCAGAGCGAACTGTCCACGGTGTTGTAGGCCTCGGGGGCGCCGTCCGCGGAGAAGAAATTGGGCAGGAGGCCGTCCCGTTCGTGCCGGCCGATCTCCGTCAAGATCTCGATCCCTTCCGCGATGCGGCCGGTGGAGAAGCAGAGACCGGGGAGGGAGATCAGGGCGTCCCGCCCCCAGCTCCCGAACCAGGGATAGCCGGCGATGACGGCCGGCCTTCCCGACGGGGTCGTGATGAGAAACGAACGTCCTGCCCGGAGCAGGGCGAGAAAAAACTCCTGATCTTCACCCGCGAATCCGCCGGTCTGTCTTTTGTCTGTCGTCTGTTCGCGGCCGCGCCGGACGGTTTCCGTCTGCCAGATTGCGGCCGGATTGGGGACATGATGCCGCATCGTGTCCCCGTCGCAGGAGACGGAGAGGATCACCGTACATTTTCTCTCAACCAGGACCTCCAGGATCCCCGGAAGGAAGAGATCCTCCTCCCAGTCGAAACCCCGTTCCCGTTCCTCCGTGTATTGGAAACGCCTGTACCAGACGGGCGAAGAGATAAACCGCGACGCCCGGGAGGTCTGGATGTAAAGGGGCGGCATGCCCTCGTAGGGTTCGATCCGGAAGCCGTTTTCGATTCCTTCCGCCCGATCCTGGAGGAAAGGGTTTTTGTGGGCGAGCTTGTGATACCCCCGGAAGGCAAGGAAGGGTTTCAGGCGGAGGATGCCGCCCTTCGGACACCGCTCCAGGTCGTAACGGACAAACAGGGTTCCTTTCCCGCGGGGCATCAGGATCGATTTCTTTACGGTGGTTCTGCCCGCCCGGCCGATGAAGCGGGGGCAGGTATCGAGGAGAAACTCCCTTAGAACCGGCGGACCCGGGGGAAAGAGGACGCCGGGATAGCGGTGTGAGCTGAAGAACTGTTCTTCCCCTCCCGCCTGGAGGGAGTCCTCCAACTTGGACAGGAGGACATGCCGGCCCTCCGGCGTTTGGAGATTGGCCACAAGCAGGCCGTGGTACCGCCGCGTGTGGCGGTTCTGCAGGGTGCTCGATGCGTACCCCCCCCGGCCGTCCGTCTCCAGCCACTCCCGGTCGTCATCCGGAAACTGGATTTCTCCAAAGTCGATTTGGATCATGAAGGCGCCTCCCTGGTTCTGCGGCGTTTTAAGTCTCCGGCGTTGCAGGCCGAGAACTTTGAAAAGCGGATTTCCCCGCGCTTTTTTGGAATCCACTTTCTCGGTTATGCGGACACCTCAGATTGTTCCGCTTGCATATCCCTCGCCCGGGAAATCCCGGAGCGAAACCTACGGAGGCATGTTGACGACTTCGACGCCGGCGGGCGGCTTGAAGGTGAAGAACTTGTCGGGAACGCCCGTGTTCGTACGGATGTCGCTGAAGCGGAGGCGCGTAGTGTTCCCGTAGTCGTCGTTGAAACGGCACTGGAGGATCTGGAAGGTCTTCCCGTCAACGGTCAGGTGGAGCCGGTCGATGCCGGTTCCTTTTTCCTTCGCCGTCAGGGTGAGAAGATAGTTCCCCTCTTCGTCCAGCGGGTTGTCCTTCGCGAAACGGAGCTGAAAATCTTCGGAGAGTTTGCCGATGCCGGAGAGGAACTTGACGGCCATCCGCGACCGGTAGACGTCATCGGCGTTCTGGACATAGACCATCCGGTCCTCGGCGACGTAAAGCCAGGCCGTCCGGGCGTTGATGACCAGCTTCTTCTCCTTCGGTTTTGCATAATCCCACAGCATCATTTTCGGGTTCTTGATCCAGACCGTTCCCTCTTCCCGCTCAGTCTTCTTCATCGACTTGATCGTCACCTCCTGGATGAACCGGGCCTTCAGATCCGTCGTCTTTTCATAGACCTCCTGGGTCTTTGCGGTCAACTGCTCCAGGGAGAGGATCTCGGCGGGGACCGCCGGGGCCGGGAAAACAAAGATCGCTATCCAGAGGAGGAGGGCGATCCCCGCTATCCGTGCGGCAGGGATGCGATTTCTCCGGGAGGAAAATAAAACCGGCCGGGAGTGCGAAAACGGCACAAATATTTCCGGCGGTTTATAACCCGGCAAAAAAATGCCGTAAATGGCCGGGATGGCGTTATGATTTTGTAAGCAGTTGAAATTAATTGACATATTTATGCCCACGCATTATGCAAATCGGTAGATAATCGTGACATTTGAAGAGTTACAAAAGTTATCCACAGCATTGTCCACAACCCTTTCCACTCCTCTGTGGATTCCCTTCCCAAGTTCCCGGATCAAGGGAAATATCGGATTGACCATCCGATCAATCCGCGATCTTCAGACGCCATCCGAACGGGTCGTCCTTCATTCCGTACTGGATCTGGAGGATCTCGTTGTACAGTCTTCCCGTCAACCGACCGGTCCGACCGTCGCCGATGGGGTATTCCTTCTCCCGGTAGTAGATCTGGCCGACCGGCGAGACGATGGCCGCGGTTCCCGAGGCGAAGGCCTCCTGCATCGTGCCGCCGGCGATCGCGGCCATGATCTCATCCATGGAGAGACGTCTTTCCGAAACCTTCACCCCCCAGCTTCCGGCGAGACGGATGACCGAGTCGCGGGTGACGCCGGGGAGGATCGTTCCCGTCAGGGGGGCGGTGATCAGCTCGTTGCCGATCAGGAAGAACATGTTGCTCGTTCCCACCTCCTCGACGTATTTCCGTTCGATCGGGTCGAGCCACAGGACCTGCGTATAACCCATATTCTTCGCGATCTCGCCCGCATAGAGACTGGCCGCGTAGTTGCCGCCGGCCTTGCAGTAACCGGTTCCGCCGGGGACGGACCGGCAGTATTCCTCCGTGACATAGATCTTGGTCGGGGCGAACCCCTCCGGGTAGTAGGTTCCCACCGGTCCCAGGATGATGAAGAAGAGGTACTCGTGCGCCGGATGCACGCCGAGGGCCGGTTCCGTGGCGATCATCGTCGGCCGGATGTAGAGGGAGGTCCCGCTGCCGTGGGGGATCCACTCCTTTTCCAGCAGGATCAGTTTCGTCAGGGCCTCCAGAAAGAGCCCCTCGTTGATCCGGGGCATGCAGAGCCTCTCCGCCGAGACGTTCATCCGCCGGATATTCTCCATCGGCCGGAAGAGAAAGATGGCGCCGCCCTTCCCCCGGTAGGCCTTCATCCCCTCGAAGATCTCCTGGCCGTAATGGAGGCACATCGCCGTCGGATCGAGTTGAATCGGCCGGTAAGGTTCGATCCGGGGGTCGTGCCAGCCCCGGCCCGCGTGGTAGGTCATGGTGAAAAAGTGATCGGTAAAGATCTTTCCGAATCCTAACTGCGATTCGTTGCTCGGTTTCGCCTTTCTTTTTTCAGGGGAAACCTGAATAACCTTGATTTCCATAAGTCGTCTCCTTAAAACGCAAACACCCTCAGAGGGTGAGTAATGTTTGTACCCTTACCACTAAATGAGATGGCGATCAAGGCTTCTGTACTGGATGGCCTCCGCGACGTGGGAAGAACGGAGCGCCGGATCCCCTTCCAGGTCTGCGATGGTCCGGGCGACCTTCAGTATCCGGCTGTGGGCGCGGGCGCTCAGCCCCAGCCGGTCGATGGCCATTTCGATGAGCTGCCGCGATTCCTCGTCGAGAGGGCAGGCGGCGCGGACCTGGCGGTCGGTCATGCGGGCGTTGAACAGCGTTTCGTCTCCGGCGAAGCGATTTTTCTGGATATCGCGGGCCTGTTCGATCCGGGCCTTGATGGCGGCGGACGACTCGCCCGTTTCCCTTGCCGTCAGATCGCGGTAGCGGACGGAGGGAACCTCGACATGGATGTCGATCCGGTCGAGAAGGGGGCCGGAGATCCGGCCCTGATACTGGCGGATCTGCTGGGGCGTGCAGCGGCAGGGGCGGCTCCGGTCGCCGAAGTAGCCGCAGGGACAGGGATTCATCGCTGCAACGAGCATAAAGCAGGCGGGATAGGTGGCCGTGAAGGAGGAACGGGTGATCGTGACCCGGCCGTCTTCCAGCGGCTGGCGCAGCGCCTCGAGGGCGTTCTTCCGGAACTCCGGAAGTTCGTCGAGGAAGAGGACCCCGTGATGGGCGAGGCTGATCTCCCCCGGCCTCGGGGTATGGCCGCCGCCGACCAGACCGGCGTCAGAGATCGTATGGTGCGGGGCGCGGAAGGGCCGGGTCCCCAGGAGCGCCTCTTTCCGGTCCAGGAGGCCGGCGACGGAGAAGATCTTCGTTGTTTCAATCGCCTCCGGGAGAGAGAGGTCGGGGATGATCGTCACGAGTCGCTGGGCGAGCATGGTCTTCCCGGATCCGGGCGGACCGATCATGAGAAGGTTGTGCCCCCCCGCGGCGGCGACCTCGAGGGCGCGTTTGGTCTGTTCCTGGCCGCGGATCTCGCTGAAATCGAAGGGATAGTCGCGGCTCCGGCAGAAAAGTTTCCCGAGATCGACATGGACCGGCGCGATCTCCATCCGGCCGCCGAGAAACTCCACCACTTCGGAGAGCTGTCCCACCGGGATCACCTCAATCCCCTCCACCAGCGCCGCCTCGGCGGCGTTTTCCCGCGGGACGATTACCCCCCGGATGCCAAGGGCCTTCGCCTCAAAGGCCGCGGAGAGGGCGCCGTGGATCCCCTTCACGCCGCCGTCCAGCGAAAGTTCGCCGAGAAGGAGATAGTCGGCCAGCGGACCGGCGGGCACAAGACCCTGGGCGGTCAGGATCGCCACGGCGATGGGAAGATCGAAGGCGGTGCCCTCCTTTTTGATGTCTGCGGGCGCCAGGTTCACGGTGACATGATGGCCGGGGAAGGGGTACCCGGAGTTCTTGACGGCGGCCTTGATCCGGTCCTTGCTCTCCCGCACGGCCACGTCGGGGAGGCCGACCGTCGAAAACAGGGGGAGACCGGCGGCGAGATCGACCTCGACCGCGACAGGATAGGAATCAATGCCGATGACGGTACTGCTGATGGCCTTGACGATCAAGCGTAACCCCCCTCTGCACGATCTGACGGATGGCCGGATGCGGGCTACTCGGATCGCAACCCGCAGTGATCTTAAACAAGAAGCGTTTTTCCCGCAAGCGATTTTTGATGGCTGCGTAAAAAGTCCGAAATATCCCTCCCCTTCCGGGGAGGGTTAGGGTCTCGTGCCCTCATAGGGTAGGGGGTGGGTTTTATGTGGTCATGACAGCCCTTTTCACCCATCCCCACCCCGGCCCGCCCCTTGCTTGCTTGTGCCCTGCAGGATATGCCCTTTTAGGGTAAAGGGGAGGGGGAAAATTACTTTTTACGAGTGCATCTTTCTTGACTGAGGGAAATGGCTGTGCTAAGTTCCTCCCGGATTTTGCAGTCAACCCGATTCCGACACGGCAGGCCATGAAAGAACTATCCCATCTCGATGAAAAAGGTCAGGCGCGCATGGTGGATGTGACGGCCAAGGCGCCCACCCTTCGCCGGGCGGTTGCCCGGGGGAAGGTCCGGATGCGTCCGGAGACCGCCGCCCTGATCCAGGAGGGGGGGATCCCGAAGGGGGATGTCTTCGCTACGGCCCGAATCGCAGGGATCATGGCGGCGAAGCAGACCGGCGGGCTCATTCCCATGTGCCATCCGCTGGAACTCACGGGGATCGAGGTTCGGTTTACGTGCGATCCCGCAGCGGGCGAGGTCGTAATCGAGGCGAAGGTCAAAACGGTCGGCAGAACGGGCGTCGAGATGGAGGCCATGACGGCCGTCGGCGTCGCCGCGCTCACGATTTACGACATGTGCAAGGCGGTCGACCGGGAGATGGTCCTCACGGATATTCGGCTGATCAGCAAAGAGGGCGGCAAGAGTGGCGCCTTCGTCAGACGGGAACCATCGGTTTAAAAGCGGGTTGGTTCCCGCCGGGAGAAGATATGTCGCAGCATGTCTATACGATCAGAAGG
Source organism: Syntrophaceae bacterium (assembly GCA_003141195.1). GTDB lineage: Bacteria > Desulfobacterota > Syntrophia > Syntrophales > UBA5619 > UBA5619. The sequence goes on along the minus strand of PLLC01000088.1, from coordinate 29,596 downwards.
GCGTTTCTCATTCCCCTCGGCGTGGATGCCTTCCTTCTGTTCTGTCTGTTCGTCATATCCCTGCTGCCGCAGGGTTCAACGACGGAAAGGCTCGTTTTTGCGATTTTTTTCTTTCCCTCCCTTTATCTCTTCCTCGAATCTCTTTTCCGCCGGGTTACGGTAGATGAAGAGGGAATTGCCATCCGGAGGCTCTGGAGAGAAAAAGGGATTCCCTGGGAGGGGATCACCCATGTCGGAGGTCTCAGTCTCCACAAGAAGGTCTATCTCCTGCTCACAACCGTCAATGGGTTTTTCATCGTTTCCAACGCCTATGGGGGATTCTCCGATCTGGCGGAGGAGATCGTCTCTCATGTCGATCTTACAAAGGTGGAAGAAGAGGTCCGTCTGCAGGCGGGGCGCTCCCCGTCGGGGTTCGCCCATATCGTAATGGCGTGGATCGCGGCCGGGTTCATGGTCGGCATCATCCTGATCAAGATGCTGCCTTTTATGGCATGAAACAATCATGACGGCCCACCGTCACAAAGGGGGATGAAAATCTCCCCCAACCCTTCTTTTTCAAAGAGGGGGATTCCATCTCCTTCCAGGGGGAGGGGAAAATTTACTTTTTACGGGAGCCGCAAGGTTGCTCCCATAAAAAGTCGGTAAAACGAGAACTTTGAATTACTCCTGAAATTCGGCAAATCGTCATTCCTGCGAAAGCAGGAATCCAGTCCTTTCAAGACCTTTTGGATTCCCGCCTACGCGGGAATGACAAAGTGGGGGTATTTTTCAAAGCTCTCAAAACATCCATCTGGCGAAAGGAATCCGCTGATTTATGGCTCTGAACAAGCAGCAATCCGTCGTTGATCCGGCGGCGCGGGAGAGGCGGTCAACCCCGGCCGCCGTAGCGGAAGAGGTTCTGGAAAAGAAACTTGAGGACATCGCCACCATCCTGTGCAAGGCGGAAACGGATAAAAGCCGGATCTACGAGGAGGTTATGGCGATGGTGGAGAGGAGTCTCGTCCGGATCGCCCTCCGGCGGTTTCATCACGTGAAGAGCGCCGCCGCCTATCTGGGGATCAACCGGAACACCTTTCAGAAGAAGATGGCCACCCTGGGCATCAATCACGATCCGGAGTAAACGGCAGGGGGGCGGAACGGACGGGAAACAGACGAAGAGAGAAAAATCGATGACCCAGATGAAGCTCGCGGTACCGGTGGAAAAACTGCTGGCCAGGGGCGTCCGGATGCCCAATCCCTTTTCCGTCGATGTCGGCGAAGAGGTCGATCCGGAACGCATTTCAACGAACGGGGTTGTTTTTTACACAGGGACGAAGATCTCCGGGGCGAAGACCCTGATCTCCTCGGGGGTGAAACTGGGCGGCGAAGCGCCGGTGACGGTTGCCGACTGCCGGCTCGGCCGGGGGGTGGAGCTTAAGGGGGGTTTTTTCAAGTCTTCCATATTCCTGGATCAGTCGAACATGGGGTCCGGCGCCCAGGTCCGGGAGGGGTGCCTTCTCGAGGAGGAGGCGAACGGGAGCCATACCGTCGGCCTGAAACAGACCATCCTCTTTCCCTTTGTCACCCTGGGCAGTCTGATCAACTTCTGCGACGCCTTTCTCGCCGGGGGGACCAGCCGTAAGGACCACAGCGAGGTGGGGAGCTCCTACATCCATTTCAACTACACCCCCAACCAGGACAAAGCAACGGCTTCGCTGCTGGGCGATGTTCCCCGCGGCGCGATGCTGAGGGAGCCCCCGATTTTTCTCGGGGGGCAGGGAGGACTGGTCGGGCCGGCCCGGATCGGTTTCGGGACGGTGATCGCCGCGGGAAGCGTCTGGCGGGGGGATTGCCCCGAGGGGGGAAAACTGCTCCGGGGAGAGGGGCAACCGGCCTCCGCGAAGGCCTTTCATCCGGGTCTCTACGGCGACATCCGCAGGCGGGTGACCAACAACATCCTCTATCTTGCGAATCTGTTAGCATTGAGGCAGTGGTATCTCCACGTGCGCCGTTCCTTTCCCGGCGATCCGGAGATGGGGGATGCGCTATGGAAAGGGGCGCTGGAGACCCTGGATGCGGCCTTGGACGAGCGGCTGGCGCGTTTCAAGGCCCTGGGGGAAAAGATGGGGAAATCGCTGGAACTCGGCGAAAGGTTCCTGCCGGGGAAGACCCGCGGGGATATCCTCCGGCAGCAGCGGGAATTCCGGGAACGGTGGCCGGAGTTGGAGGCCTGCCTGACGGATCGTCAGGAGGACTCGGCCGGTCGGGAGGAACGGGACGGTTTCCTATCGAAGCTGGCCCCCGTCCGGGAGGCGCGGGGGAGCGATTATATCCGGGTGATCCGTTCCCTGGACCGGGATGTCGCTTCTCTCGGGACGCTGTGGCTCCAGCGGATAGTCGCTGCCGTTGCGGAGAGGGCGCTCGCCCGCGTTCCCTCCTGTCGTGTGTGAGGCCATGACGGATCGTTTGTTCAGAAACCCGCCGCAAACAAACGGGGACATGATGCCGCATCGTGTCCCCGTAAGCGGGGACAGATTTCAAATCTGTCCTCTTGCGAAGGCGGGAAGGGGAGATGTGTGTCCGCTTTTCACGCCATGCTGAGATTTTGCCGGAAGATCGTCCATTTTCTTATGGACTGCAAGCTCTATGTCGGGCGCGATTCGCAACGGGTTGAGGCGCCGGCGCTGATCCTCTTTCCCCATCGTCCAGCGACCCTTTGCTGCGGCCTCGCCGGTATCCTGACCCTCCGCGTTGCAGGCCGCGTCTCGTACACTTCAGGGCAGATACCACGCGGCGACATCTCCATTCTTTTTACCCGGGCGGCGGAAAAGAATCTGCCGGCGCTTCTCCACGGCACGATGGGGACAAACTTCAAATCTGTCCCCTTAACGGCATATCTGGGTGGGATCCCGACTCAGGAGGCGATGGAGCGGGAACTTCTCCGCATGAAGGGGGAGGAGGCCTTCGGGAAGATCTTCTATGATGACGGAGAGGTGCGCCGTCTAACCCTTCTTTCCGAAAAAATGAAGGCATTTCTTGCGGACGAGGAGAGGCTGTTGGAGGAGCAGGCAGGCCGGATTTCGACGGCCGATCTGGAGGCCGTCAACCATGGCCTGATCCTGCTCCGGGACCTCATCTGGGGGATAGAGAAGGATATCCTCGACAATATCGGGCGGATCTGCCGCCTGGCCGGGGTGGAAAGTTCGGCCGGCGTGGCGCCGGAGGCCCTGCCGAAGTACCGGGAAATGAACTTTCTGCTGAACGGTCTGGACCGTCTGGAGGTCCGGGGCCGGGATTCGGCGGGGATACAGATCTCCTTCGTTGCGGCGGATGCCGGGACCCTCGGCGCGATCATGACCGGTCTTCGGGAAAACGGGCTCGGCGAGGAGCTGGACCGGCGGATGGCGGCGGGGGATCTTGCCGACGGCTCGATCACCGGTTCCCCGGCCGCCGAACGCGGAATCGACGCGGTCGGGGGACAAGCCTTCTCCTTCACTTACAAGACCGCCGAGATCATCGGGGAGCTGGGCCGGAACGTCCGGGAACTGAGAAAGCGGATCACCAAAGACCGCCTGTTCCATGCCTTTGCCCGTCTCCCGGTGGCCTTCGAGACCGCCTTCACCCACACCCGCTGGGCGTCCGTCGGATCGATTACGGAGGAGAACTGTCATCCCATTGGAAACTTTACGATTCCTTCCGAGACCCCCCCCGCCGGGGCGCAGGAGAAACTTTATCCCGCCTACGGAAAGGGTCCCTGGAACCTCCATGTGGTCCTGAATGGGGACATCGACAACTACCAGACGCTCCGGAAGGCCCTCGATGCAGAGGGGATGTCAATCGCGCCGGAGGTAACGACGGATACGAAGATCATCCCCCTCCGGATCGAAAAATACCTGCTGGCGGGCCGGAATCTGATCGAGGCTTTCCGGCGCGCCGTGGGCGATTTCGAAGGGTCCCATGCCATCGCCATGACCAGCAATGTCGAGCCGGGCAAGATTTTTCTGGCCCTGAAGGGGAGCGGCCAGTCGATTTATATCGGGATCACCCCCGACCGGTATCTCTTCTCCTCGGAACTCTACGGCCTGGTGGAGGAGACCCCCTTCTTCATCAAGATGGACGGCGAGAGGCCCGCCCGTCCGGAGAAGCCGGAGAGTACGGGACAGATCGTCATCCTGGATCAGGATGCCCCGGGTGGGGCGGCCGGCATCCGGGGGCTCTTCTATGACGGGACGCCGCTTTCGTTCGGCGAAGACGCGGTGAAGCGGGCGGAGATCACGACGCGGGACATCGACCGCGGCGACTACCCCCACTACTTCCTCAAGGAAATCACCGAATCGGCCCTCTCCGTCCGGAAGACCCTCCGCGGCAAATACCGGATCGAGCAGGTGGGGGGTACGGAACGGACCGTCTTCAATCTCGGCCCGGACATCGTCCCGGAGGGAATCCGGGAGGCGCTCCGCACCAAAAAGATCCGGCGGATCGCCGTGATCGGTCACGGGACGGCAGCTGTCGCCGGGAGCGCCGTGGCCGACGCAATGGAGGTGTACCTCCGGGGAAGCGGAATTCTGGTGGAGGCTCGGATCGCCTCCGAACTGAGCGGCTTCTGCCTGGAGAACGACTTGAGCGATACCCTGATCATCCCGATCACCCAGTCGGGAACGACGACGGACACCAATCGCGCCGTGGCAATGGCCGCGGAGCGGGGTGCGAAGGTTATCGCGATCGTCAACCGCCGCCAGTCCGATATCACGGCGAAGGCGGACGGCGTTTTTTACACCTCCGACGGCCGGGACATCGAGATGGCCGTCGCCTCGACCAAGGCCTTCTACTCCCAGATCATCGCCGGCCACATCCTCGCCCTTGATCTGGCCCGGCTCCTATCGACCCTCTCCGAGGAACGGGTCGCGGAGGAGCTCCGTCTGCTTGAACAGGCGCCGGAGCTGATGGGAAAGGTTCTTGCGAGGAAGGAGGAGATTCGCAGCGCCGCGGAACGGCTGGCGAAGGGGAAGCGGTACTGGGCAGTCGTGGGAAACGGACCGAACAAGGCGGCGGCCGATGAGATCCGGATCAAGCTGAGCGAACTCTGTTACCAGACGATCTCCTCAGACGTTGTGGAGAACAAGAAGCACATCGATCTCTCCGCCGAGCCGCTGATTCTGGTCTGCGCCGCGGGGAGTCCGGAAACCGTCATGGGGGATATCGTCAAGGATGTGGCGATCTTCAAGGCGCACAATTCCGCGGTGGTCGTCTTCACCGACGAGGGGGAGGAACGCTTCGATGCGATCGCCGATGCGGTGATTCGCATCCCCCGCGCGCCGCTGCCGCTTCCCGTGATCCTGAACACGGTCGCGGGCCACCTCTTCGGCTATTACGCCGCGTGCAGCATCGACGCCGACGCCCTGTACCTCCGGGAATTCAAGAGCCGCCTTAATCTGATCATGGTCGAACAGGCGAAGCGGAACCTTTCCGTCGATGAGTGCATCGCCGACGGCCATCTGCGCCGTCTCGTGAACGATTTCACGGACCGCTTCCAGCGGCGGAAGAGTCGGGGCGCCTTTTCCCAAACCGGCGTGCGGACGATCTCCGATCTGATCCTCCTTTTGAAATACGCGGCAGGGAAACTGCCGATCGACGATTTCCGGCATGATTTCCCCGCGGTCGAGGCGCCGGCCTCGCCGATCGACCTCCTGGACATCACGCTTGGCCACGCCGTGGATGAGCTCTCCCGGCCGATCGACGCCATCCGCCACCAGGCGAAGACGGTGACGGTGGGGACCAGCCGGAAGGAAACGCCGCCCGGCGGCGTCCTCTTCGACCTCCTTGCGGAGCTCTCCTTCTCGGCAAAGTCCCTTCTCAGCACCAATGTCCTTGCTCTCCGCCGGATACAGAAGGCGGTGACCGCCGCCAACGGCTACACCCTCTATGCGGTGAATCACCTGGATGCCGAGGGAAAACCGGGAGACGACGCGACGATCGAGATCCGGAAGCGGGCAGGCGTTTCCCTCAGGATGCATTCGCGGGCCGAAAAATCGGGACTTCTGATGGGGACCAAGAAGGGGATTGCGGCCTCCGGGCGGGCCTATGTAGGACAGGGGAAATCCGACGGCGCCCCCGTCGTGATCGTCCCCCTTCTCGGGGAGGAGGAACGGGTCCGACACCTCCTGCTGATCCATGTGACGTTCAACGAGGCGCTCTCCGTCCGCGAACGGAAGGAGCTTTTAGGCGAGCGGGCGAACGATATCCGGAATCTCATCCAGGAATACAACCTGGCGTGGGACGACCGTTGTCTTGGGGGAATCCCCCTCGGCGTCCTTCTGGGAGAGCCGGTGGAGGTGATCGCCGGGCAGATCAAGTGGAATCTCGGCCGACTTGCGGAGGGGTGGGGACAGATTTCAAATCTGTCCCCTTGACAGGCGACAGGCCGACCGTGTGAGAATGATTAAGGAGCGATGATGAAGACGAAATTCATATTTGTGACGGGCGGGGTTCTCTCCTCCCTCGGCAAGGGGCTCGCGGCGGCGTCCATTGCGGCGATTCTCGAATGCCGCGGCCTCCGGGTGACCAACCAGAAGCTCGATCCTTACATCAATGTCGATCCGGGGACGATGAGCCCCTTCCAGCACGGCGAGGTCTTCGTGACCGACGACGGGGCGGAGACCGACCTCGACCTCGGCCACTACGAACGGTTCACCGGCACCCGGATGGGCAAAGGTAACAACCTCACGACGGGACAGGTTTACTTCTCGGTGATCTCGAAGGAGCGGCGGGGCGACTACCTGGGAAAGACCGTCCAGGTGATCCCCCACATCACGGACGAGATCAAGGATTACATCAAAAAGACCGCCGAAGGCTTCGATGTGGCGATCGTTGAAATCGGCGGCACCGTGGGCGACATCGAGAGCCTCCCCTTCCTGGAGGCGATCCGCCAGTTCCGCAACGAGGCCGGGCGGGAGAACGCCATCTTCATCCACCTGACCTGGGTCCCCTTCATCAAGACGGCGGGCGAGGTGAAGACGAAACCGACGCAGCACAGCGTCAAGGCCCTCCGGGAGATCGGCATCCAGCCGGACATCCTTCTCTGCCGGACGGAGAACTTTCTCTCCGACGCGATCAAAGGGAAGATTGCCCTCTTCTGCAACGTTGAGGTGGCGGCCGTTTTCACCGCGAAGGACGTCGCCTGCATCTATGAGGTCCCCCTGATCTTCCACCGGGAAGGAGTGGATCAGAAGATCGTCGATCTCCTGAACATCTGGACGGGCCGGCCCCACCTCGGGGCGTGGGAAAACGTGGTCGACCGGTTCCTCCACCCCGCCCATGAGGTGGTCATCGCGATCGTGGGGAAATACGTCAACCTGACCGACTCCTACAAGAGCCTGAACGAGGCGCTCTGCCATGGCGGGATCGCCAACGACTGCCGGGTGAGCCTCCGCTTCGTCGATTCCGAGAAGATCGAGCAGGAGGGGCTGGGAACCCTGCTGGAAGGCGCCGACGGGGTTCTCGTCCCCGGCGGGTTCGGCAACCGGGGGATCGAAGGGATGATCACCGCCGTCGAATGGGCCCGGACACGGAAGGTCCCCTTCTTCGGGATCTGTCTCGGGATGCAGATGGCCGTCGTGGAATATGCGAGGAACGTCTGCGGCCTGGCCGGGGCGAACAGCTCCGAGTTCGACGAGGGCACCCCCCACCCGGTGATTGACCTCCTCCCCGGACAGAAGCAGATCACCGAAAAGGGCGCCTCGATGCGGCTCGGGGCCTACCCCTGCGTCCTCGAGAAGGACTCCTTCGCCTGCGCGGCCTACGGGGAGACGCAGATCAGCGAGCGCCACCGCCACCGCTACGAATTCAACAATGAGTTCAAGAACGCGCTTGTTGAGAAGGGGCTCCGGATCACCGGCGCCTCCCCGGACGGACGCCTCGCCGAGATCACCGAGATCGCTGGACATCCCTGGTTCTTAGGCTGCCAGTTCCATCCGGAATTCAAGTCGCGGCCGACAAAACCCCATCCGCTTTTCGGCCATTTCATCCGGGCCGCCCTGCGGGGGAAACTGAAAAAAAACTAACAGGCTGTTGAAAAACGCCCATCTGCTGCGTTTCCCTCATCCTTCGCCGTTCAACGTACAAGCAAGTACGCCTCACGGCTCAGGATTACGGGGGCCTTGCATCTGGGCATCCCGTATCCTGTACGGGATAAGCTTTTGAACAGTCTGTAAAGAGACTTTTTTCAACATGCTGCTAAAACGAGTTGCTGCGGAGGAAGGAGGCGGCATTTCGGAAGAGGGCGAGTCCCATCCCCTCTTCGGGGAGCTCTTCCCGCGTCCAGCGGGGGTGGTTCGTCCGGTGGAGGTAGGCCTCGGGGTGGGGCATCAGGCCGAAGATCCGGCCCGTCTCGTTGCAGATCCCGGCGATCGCGTCGATCGAGCCGTTGGGGTTTGCCGGATAGTCCGTCGTCGCCTCCCGATATTCCCCGTTGCTGTACTGTAGGGCGATCAGGTTCTGCCGGTGGAGGCGCTCTAAAATCTCTTCGTCCTGCGGAATGAACTTCCCCTCGCCGTGGCGGACGGGAAGATAGATTCCCCGGAGACCCCGGGTGAAGATGCAGGGAGATGCGGCGTTGGCGCGGAGATGGACCCAGCGGTCCTCGAACCGTCCCGAGTCGTTGTAGGTCAGGGTGACCGTCTGCCGGTCGTAGAGGCCATCCAGGTCGGGGAGCATCCCGAGCTTGACGAGGAGCTGGAATCCGTTGCAGACGCCGAGGATCAGCTTTCCCGCGGCGATGAACCGCGCGAACTGATCGAAGAGCCGTTCCCTGCCCCCCGCGACGGCCGCATGGAGGATCCGGTTCGCGCCGGCCTTGGCCGAGCCGAGGTCGTCGCCGTTGAGGAATCCGCCGGGCAGGTTCAGGAAGTCATAGTCGTCGAGTCTCTTTGTGCCGCAGAGGAGCTCGCTGATATGGACGATATCCACCTCGTCGAAGCCGGCGAGGCGGCAGGCGTGGGCCATCTCCAGCTCACAGTTCGTTCCGTTTCCCGTGATGACAATCGCACTGATTTTCTTAGACATTTCTGCTTACCTTTGTTTCGACCGCTAAACGTGACGACCTCGTAAAAAGTCACCAAACCTGTCACTCCGGCGGAAGCCGGAGTCCAGAGCTACTTGAAAGTACTGGATTCCGTGTCAAGCACGGAATGACAAAACAGGGCAAAATCGACTTTTTACGAGACCATCAAACGTATCTTGGGTCCTCTTCCGGTCTATCCCGCTGTCAGAAGGCGAGCGGTTTTTGCCAGGCCGCCTTCAGCGCGGCGAGCTCCTCATCGATGATCCGTTTCTCGCCGAGACCGTCGATCCGGAGAACGCCGTCCGGAATCACCTCTCCGATCCGGGCGATTGCACAGCCCGCGAGGGCGGCCTCGAAGGCCTCCTGCGCCTCCGGACGTATGGTTGCGACGAAGCGGCTCTGCGATTCCGAAAAGAGGAGCTCGTCGTTTCTTCCAATCCCCTCGGCCGGGACGGCCTTAAGATCGACCGCGATGCCGAGGCCTCCGGCGAAGGCCGTCTCCGCCAGCGCCACACCCAGCCCCCCGTCCGAGCAGTCGTGGCAGGAGGCGACGAGGCCCGCGGATATCGCCCGATGGAGGGCCTCGTAAAGGGCTTTGGCCGTTTCGGCTTGCACCCTCGGGACGCCGTTCCCGATCGCGCCGTGGAGAGCGTACCATTCGGAGCCGCCCAGCTCCCGGAAGGTCTTCCCCAGGACGTAAACGAGGTCTCCCGGCCGCTTCACGTCCATCGTCACCGCCTTCCGGACGTCCTCCATCTTGCCCAAGGTGGAGAAGAGGAGCGTGGGGGGGATCGAAATCCGGACCTCCCCGATCTGGTAGTCGTTCTTCATGCTGTCCTTCCCCGAGATGCAGGGGACGCCGTAGGCCGTTGTGAGGTCGTAAAGGGCCTCGTTCGCCCGGACGAGCTGGGCGAGCTTGTGCTCCCCATCGGGGGTTTTCTCGGAGCGCACCGGGTCGCACCAGCAGAAGTTGTCGAGTCCGGCCAGGCGGTCGAGGGAAGCCCCGACGGCGACCGCGTTCCGGATGGCCTCGTCGATCGCGCAGGCCGCCATGTGGTAGGTGTCGATGTCGCTGTAGCGGGGGCAGACCCCGTTCGCGACGACGATCCCTTCAAAGGAGTCCAGGAGCGGCCGGATGACGGCGGCGTCGCTCGGGCCGTCGTTGACGACGCCGGTCAGGGGCTTGACGACGCTTCCCCCCTGGACCTCGTGGTCGTACTGGCGGACGACGGACTCCTTGCTGCAGATGTTGAGGCGGGAGAGCATCGCCTTCAGGGCGCCTCCCAGATCGGGCGGTTCCGGAAAGTCCGGCTCCGGGTGGCGCGGGGGCGCCCAGACCGCCCGGAGGTTCATCTGCGGGAGGCCGTCGTGGAGGAAGGACATTTCGATCAGGACCACGGTCTCTTCCCCATAGCGGATGTGGAACCAGCCCGAATCCGTATAGCGTCCGAGCACGGTCGCCTCCACGTCCATCTTCCGGGCGAGCTTGAGAAATTCCTCGCTCTTCGCCGGGTCGACGGCGAGGGTCATCCGCTCCTGGGATTCGGAGATGAGGATCTCCCAGGGGTTCAGCCCCGGGTACTTCAGCGGTGCCTTTTTCAGGTCGAGTTCGCAGCCGCCGGAGAGGCGCGCCGTCTCGCCCACGGAAGACGAGAGGCCGCCCGCGCCGTTGTCGGTGATCGCGCGGTAGAGGTCCCGGTCCCGGGCGACAAGGAGGAAGTCGGTCATCTTCTTCTGGGTGATCGGGTCGCCGATCTGGACCGCCGTGACGGGGGAGCCCTCGTGGAGTTCCTCGGAGGAGAAGGTCGCCCCGTGGATCCCGTCCTTCCCGATCCGCCCGCCGGTCATGACGATCAGGTCTCCCGACAGGATCTCCTTCGTGTGGGTCGGCGTCCCGGCGATCCGGGCGGGCATGATCCCCCCCGTTCCGCAATAGACGAGGGGTTTGCCGAGATAGCGTTCGTCGAAAACGAGGCAGCCGTTGACGGTCGGGATGCCGCTTTTGTTGCCGCCGTGTTCCACCCCCTCCCGGACCCCCTCGTAGATCCGCCGCGGGTGGAGGATCCGCTTCGGCAGGGGTCTGTCGTAGTCGGGCGGCGCAAAACAGAAGACGTCCGTGTTGAAGATGAGCTTCGCCCCCTTTCCGCAGCCGAAGGGGTCTCGGTTCACGCCGACGATGCCGGTAAGCGCCCCGCCGTAGGGGTCGAGCGCGGAAGGGGAGTTGTGGGTCTCCACCTTGAAGACGAGGTTCCAATCATCGTTGAAGCGGATGATCCCCGCGTTGTCGGAAAAGACGGAGAGGCACCAGTCGTTGGTCCCCATCCGCTCCCGGATCTCCCGGGTCGAACGCTTGATGCAGGTGTCGAAGAGGGAGTCGATCTCCCGGGTGTTCCCTTCGCCGTCGTCATAGGCGATCCGGGCGTTGAAGATCTTGTGCTTGCAGTGTTCGGACCAGGTCTGGGCGAGGCATTCCAGCTCCGCGTCGGTCATTGTGGCCCCCAGACCGACCTCCTTCCGGTGGGCGAGGATGGCGTCGTTTTTCAGGTAGTCCCGGAGGATCCGCATCTCCTCGAGACTCAAGGCGAGGACCCGCTCCTGGCTGATCCGGACGAGCTCCGCGTCGGGAACGTTGAGGTCGATCTCTTCCGTCCGCGGGCGGTTCTCTCCCATGACGCGCGGCACGTAAGGCTTGATCCCCGCCGCCGGGTCCCAGGTTTTCCCGTCGATGATATCATAACGCTGGATCAGGTCGTTGGCGAGAAGCTCGGAGGCGATCCGTTCCGCATCCGCCCGCGTGAGGGTGTCGAGGGCGCACCGGTCCCGGATGCCGCGGATGACGTACTGCCGCGATGTGTAGACCCGGACCGGCTTTCCGGTGAGGAGCGCGATAGCCTCCCCGGCGGTCTTCCCCACGTTGTCCGTGACGCCGGGACGGAACCCCACCTCGATGAGCCAGTCGAAACCCCGGGCGATCCCGTGGTCGATGGCGGTTTCCTGGATCACCGGGTCGGAAAGGGGGCCGCGGGCCGCCTTTCCAAGCTCTCCCGGGGCGAGGGGCCCGTCGATCGTGTAGACCTCGATGGTCTGCACCGAATCCACAGGAATCCGGAGGTGCTCGATGATCCGCTTTCGGATTTTTTCGCCGAGAGCGTCCCTGATCCCCTCCCCGAAGCCTATTTCGATGCGATGGGCCATGGTCTTCTCCTGAATTGCCTCTGCCGGCGCGATGATCCGCCGTGAAAGGTGTTCATAACAGATAACGGTGGAAAAGGCAACGGCGAGAGTGTCCGAAAGTCCGAGAGCGAACAGCCTTTCGGTTTATCGATCTCCGTGAATACTGTCCTTTTTACTTCCTTCCTGTAGTCAGTAAACCGTCGCCCTTGAAGAAAATGCATGACTTTAACTCATAATCATTGATGTTATTTCCTCGATAATTATGATATGCAAAATTTGTTCTATGAGGGATCGGGGGCCAACGGATGCATGGTTGAAATAATGTGGCGTTAGCCGGAAACTCTAGAATAATTTGTTCGATCCATCAAGAAGAGGAGGAAAACGCTTAGCGATGAAAATCAGAATAATCCAATGGAATATCTCGGTTAACTGCACTGCCCATAAGATCGCAGGTTATATTGCGCAAAGCATTTCGGGGCAGACAATTGTTAATTTGCAGGAAGTTTCAGAAAAAGCTTATCATGAAATTTCATCAATACTGATGACATCCGATAAAGCATACAGTATTGATCTGCGCAGACCTGGTAGATATGAAGGTAGGAATCGAACAATGGGGGTTGCTACTTTCGTATTCGGAGGAAAAATTGCACACTACGACCTGATTTATCGCAGCGTTTTCCCGGAGAGGACTTTGTTTTCTACGATTCAATTTGAAAAAAGAAAAATATCAGTACTCAATTTTCATTCACTTACCGGCGTGGACTATAAAAAAGCAAAGTCTAGCAACTTTGCATCTATCGCAGACTTTATTGCAGAAAAAGGTGACACACTAGATTTCTTTGCCTGCGATGCCAACGAACCAAAAACCGATGCACTTGACGATAACGAAGTCGAATTTGCGGATAATCGCGACAAAGGATTTAATGCAAGCCTGATATTTGGCGTAAACAAAGTGCACACATTGCGTGACGCTTACAAAATTCATATTCAAAAATCGAAACTCCCTATACAGACCAATCCTTTGGCGACGTCCCATGTGAATGGCGGGAGTCATAAACGGTATGACTTCATTTATTGCTCAAAAGAATGAGATGTTCAGCATGTTAGCTACCCCTACGAAGAATCAGTCAGCGCATCAAGTGATCATTCAATAGTGATTGGAGATTTTTTGCATGCCGAATCATGACAATATCCTTGCTATGCGGCAAAGTTGGAGGAATTCAATAGGCACGTATTGCCTAGCATCTCGTTCCAGCGATCCGCTGAATTCCAACGTTCTGGGTCAATCATTACAGTGGTAATCCTCACTAAAATTCAAAATCGTAAGCCATTGATAAGTAGGTGTAACAAAGGAACTGGCGGTGCTTTCCCTTTTCGCGATTTTCATGCGGGAGCGGATGACGCCTTTTTGTCGCGTCGTCAGCCCCGCGGGGCGATTTCCGGATCGCGGAAGAACGGCAGATCGAGAACCCGCTGGACGGCCCCGGAATCGCTGATGTCCTCGATCTTGATTCCTGTCTGCCGGATTCGGTCCGCCTGTGCGAGGATCTTTTTGCCCGCCGCGCGATCAATGACGTAGAGGAGCCGGCCGCCGTTTTGCGCGAAGACCTTTCCGTAGGAGATGGGGACCATGGGTGAAGGATCCTCGAGGAGGGATTCGGCGAGGGGGCCGGTCTTCCGGCTGCCGCTCGCGAGCAGAAGAACGGTTCGCGCCCGGTAAACCAGTTCGACGCCCATGGAGATGGCGTACCGGGGGCTCTCCTCACGGCTCGCGAAGTGGCCGTCGGTCACGGCATTGGCGACGGTGTTGTCGTCGAGCCGGACCAGGAGCACCCGGCTGTCCGCAAAGGGGATCCCCGATTCGTGGAAGGCCACGTGGCCCCGGCCGCCAACGCCGATCACCTGGAGGTCGATTCCGCCCGCCCGTTCGATCTTGTCGCCATAGGCATCCAGGATCTCCCGGCGGATCCAGAGGAGGTACTCCGACTGGGCGTCCGGCCGGATGACAATCGACTTGCCCTTGTCCGTTCCTTCCGCCTGCCAGTCTTTGGGATGGCTTTTCATCTCGGCGATGAGCCGATCCTGATCGATCAGCGTTCCCCAGGGGACGTTCACCTCCCGGAATTTTTTCTGCAGGAGGCCGAAAAACTTCTGAATCATGAAGAAGCCGTAACTCTCCGGATGGAGGGCGCGCTGCTGGGCGTTTTCCCCGGGGAGGCCGACATATTCGTCGAGATTGAAACTCCGGATCCGCGTGGGGTCGAAAACCCCGGCATTGGCCGCCCTGGCCAGGTGTTTGTAGAGCCCCGTCGGGCTGCTGCCCGTGGCAAGACCCAGGGTAAAACCCTCTTTCTGTTTCAGGCCGGTGGCGATGCTTTCCGTAACGATCCCGGCAGCGACTTCACTCATCTGTTCGAAATCCCGGGTAATGATTACCTTGAAAGACATCTTGTTTTCTCCTTTATTTCAGACGTTCAGCTTCTTTTCCACGACCTCCGCAATCTGCCGGCAGTACCTGCCGGTCTTCTCCTGCGACGGTCCTTCCACCATCACCCGGCACATGTTCTGGGTCCCCGAATAACGGACCAGAACCCGGCCCTGCTCCCCCAGTTTCCGCTCCACCTCCTGGATGATGGCCATGATCTCGGGTACCGTGGCGATTTCCGGCCGCGACTTGACGGTCACGTTGATCAGCGCCTGGGGGAAGACCTTCATAATCTTCGCGAGTTCGGAAAGCGGTTTCCCTTCCTTCTTCATCACGGCCGCCACCTGGAGGGCGGTGATGATTCCGTCCCCCGTCGTGTGATGCTGGAGGAAGATCAGGTGGCCGGAATCCTCGCCGCCGATCGCGGCCCCTCGGGCCTGCATCTCTTCGAGGACATACCGGTCGCCCACCTGGGTCATGATGGAGTCAATCTGGAGCGACTGCAAGGCGACGCTCAGGCCGATGTTGCTCATCACCGTCCGGACGACCAGGTTGTTGGTGAGGCTGCCCTCCTTCTTCATCAGGTTGGCGCAGATGGCCATGATCTGGTCCCCGGTCAGGACTGTTCCCGTCTCGTCCACGGCGATCAGGCGGTCCCCGTCGCCGTCGAATGCGAACCCGACGTCCGCCTTGCCCTTCAGGACCTCCTGTGCAAGGACCTCCGGATGCTGGGAGCCGCAGTGGAGGTTGATGTTCTTGCCGTTCGGTTCGTCGAAGAGGGTGGACACCTCGGCGCCCAGTTCGGCAAAGGTCTCCGGGGCGACCCGGTAGGTGGCGCCGTGGGAACAGTCCAGAACGATTCGGTTCCCCTCCAGGGAGTATTCCTTGGGGAAGGTATGTTTCAGGAAGACGATGTAGCGGCCCCGGGCGTCCTCCATACGGTAGACCTTTCCCATCTCCGTGGGAGACGGGTGGAGGGTGTGGAGGTTGTTCGCGAAGATCATCTCCTCGATGGCCGCTTCCGTCTCATCGGGGAGCTTGAACCCCTCGCTGCCGAAGATCTTGATGCCATTGTCCTGAAAGGGGTTGTGGGAGGCGGAGATGACGATGCCCGCATCGGCCCGCATGCTGCCGGTAAGAAAGGCAATTCCCGGCGTGGGGATCACGCCGACCATGATGGCGTTGACGCCCATGGAACAGATCCCGGAGACAAGCGCATTCTCCAGCATATATCCGGAGAGGCGGGTGTCCTTGCCGATGATGATCTTGGGAGTGTGTCCCTTCTTCTTGAAGAGATGCGCCGTGGCGCGCCCGATGTTCATCGCCATTTCCGCCGTCATGGGGTGCTCGTTCGCCACCCCCCGAACTCCGTCGGTACCGAATAATTTGCCCATATTTGTCCTCTCCCAAATGTTGTCGTGATGCGGATCTGCCGCCGTTCGCTTCGACCGTACCATGCTGTCTGACCAAGGAATTTTCCTTGCCATCCCGGGGCGCTTGTGTCGGCGCTCTCAAGGACGAAAGTCTGTGTGATACACGCATTTCATTTGCAACCCAAAAGCGTTTCGGGTCGTTTTCGGGTGAATCCTTGGGTCGTTCCCCTGATCCTCCCAGGGGTTCTTTGTTTTTCACTCCGGGGGGATGCATGCCCATCCCCGATGGGTTCCGAAACGGCTGACCAGGGTGGCGCCCAGGCCGATCACGATTGCGATCGCCTTGACCATCCAGCCGACGTAGGGAATCCAGCCGATCAGCCAGAGGATGACCAGCCCCCAGAAGGTTTCCCGGACGATCCCCGGCTCGGACCGTTTGAGGAGGCGGAAGAGCTTTGCGCCGATGAGCTGGCCGACGGCGATAAAACCGAGGAGCACCGAACAGACGACGAAGATCACCTCCAGCGGGATCAGGGCGATGCCCACGACCGAGATTGTGAGTAGCAGGGCCAGCGGGGCGATCAGGACGAGGCCCAGGATGCCGCAGAGGATGACCTTGAAGGTGTTTTCGCGGATCGCCTCCGAGACGATGCGGACCGGCTTCGGCAGGAGGGCGGCGATCAGCAGAGCCAGAACCAGGATGACGAGGAAGATGGAGAGCGAGATGACGGCGAAGATCCAGGACCACCCTTCCCACTCGCTGCTCAGGGCGGTTGTCAGGGTCTCGTAGAGGTTGTCGGAGTTGATCTCCGTCAGGTCGCCGCGGACCTCCGCGTCCCTGGCCATGACGATGACCCCGCCCAGGGAGATGACATTCCCCTTCACGACGGCCGTTTTGGTCAGGACCACCGATCCGCCGACGGCCACGACGCTCTTCTCCACGGCGCCGCTCACCGTGATCTGGCCGCCGATCGCGACCACGCTGTGGACCTTCTGTCCCTTCTCGATCGTAACATCGCTGCCGATCTTGACGATGTTCTTGTCGCTGGAAGCCGTGGCCGCCATCGGTGTCAGCAACAGGTAAAAAATGAGAAGAAGGCTTAAGACCCTTTGAATCGGTTTCATGTTTCCTCCTGATAAAATAAAGGATCAATGATTTTTGTTCATTCGTCAGGTCGCCTGCCTTCGCTGGCGGAAATATTCAATCACCCCGGGCAGGACGGAAAGGATGACGATGGCGGTGATGACCAGGGTGAAATTGTTCCGGATCATGGGAAGATTCCCGAAGCAATAACCCCCGAAGATGAACAGGGCGATCCAAGAGATGCCGCCGATGACGTTGTAGGCGATGAACCGCGCATAAGTCATCCGGCCGATCCCGGCGACAAAAGGGGCGAAGGTCCGGATGATCGGCATGAAACGGGCGATGATGATCGTCTTTCCGCCGTGTTTCTCGTAGAACCGGTGGGTCTTATCCAGATACTCTTTCTTGAGAAAACGCACATCCTCCTTCTGGAAGATCTTCGGTCCGATGAACCGGCCGGCGGCATAATTCACCGAATCTCCGGCGATGGCCGCGATGGAAAGCGTGATGAAGAGCCACTCCACCTCCAGCGGACCCTTGAGGTAGGGGTTGGCGGCGAAGGCGCCGAGGCCGAAGAGGAGCGAATCCCCCGGGAGGATCGGCGTGACCACCAGCCCCGTTTCGCAGAAGATGATGAGGAAGATTACTACATAGGTCCAGACGCCGAAATATTGAAGCAGCTCTCCCAGATGCCGGTCGAGGTGGAGGAAGAGGTCGATGAAATTGATCAGCAGATCCGCCATAGGCTGTGTTTTTATACTCCTGTGTGAATTCAAGTTCTTCCGCAGGATTTGCGCAGACCTGCCCGAAGATGGCGGTAGTATAGGGGAGGGACGACCGGCTGTCAATGACAAACGGGCGGATCGCCCGGAAAATTTTTCATTCCGCCCGGTACCGGGGGGATCGGATTTGCCTGCACATGAAATCCCTGCGAAGAGACAGGGAAGGACAGAAAGTCCTCAAGAATCGTGCATCAGACACCAGCCTGCCAGGACGGGTCGTCCCAGATCAACTGAAGCTCCACGATGGCGCCCGGTTCTGTGATCTCTCCGGCGCAGCCCAGGGCGTTCCTGAGAATCGCTGTCTGGTTTTCACGGTCGAAGGGCCTGCCGGCCGTGTGCCCGAGGGGGTAGTTCACGAAAAAACTCCGGGGCGGCTTCACGAGGGCGGTGAGGTCGTAGGCGGAGGAAAGAGAGATGGTCGGAATCCCCGCCTCTTCGATGGCCCTGGCGATCAATCCCACGGATTGATGGCAGAGCGGTCAGGCCGGCACCAGAAAGGCCAGATCAACTCCGAGCGCCTTCAGGCGCGCGATGAGGCCGGGGATCATCTCGTTCAGGAGCCCGGTCTTGCGGAAGATGCGGCCCATGAAAGTGAAGTGGGCCTCCGAGAGACCTCCGATGAACCCCTCCGCCGCCAACTCCCGCATCCGTTCGATGGGGAAGACGCAATTGACATCCCGTTCGGCGTCGCTGTGGTCGTAGTAGTCGTGGCTGATCCGGAGTTCGCGCACGTCCGTATCCGCGGGGATCTCCCGGAAGGTGAGGTCGTTCTTGTCCGGTTTGAACGGGGGCTGGTCCCTGCGATAGACGCCGCCGGAGCTGATCAGCGCCACCCTGCTCTCTGTTAGGGGCTTCACGATGGGCGTCCAGGGCGCGGATACATTCTCCGTCCACTGGTAAGGGGGCTGATCCGGAAACATCGCCCGGGTGACGTCGACATACTTTACGTATTTCATGGGTCCCTCCTTTTGTTCAATATTTTAAGCGAATTTACGCAGGACTATGAGAGATGTCAACAGAAAGTCCGGTATGAGCATCTAATATCCGACCGATTTATTGGCAATGCGACCGACGGGAGCGAGTTCAGAAAGGGCTCTATGGTTCAAAAAGGAGAGGTCAATGGTTGCATTTTTTGCACGAACTGCAGCTGACGGATTGCCGATAACGTCCTCTTTGCCAGGACACTCCTTGCTGATGATGGTCAACCTGGCGATCGGTCTCACCACGCCGCCGGTCGGGGCCGGGCTTTTCGTCGGCTGCACGGTGGGGAAGACCACGATGGAGAAATGCACGCCGGCGATGCTGATCGTCCTTTTCCTGACGACCTGCATCCTGTGGTTCACGACCTTCCTGCCGAACTGGATCATGCCGCGAGAAAGGGATTTTGGGGGGACGCCCCGACGATCCGCCCGGACGATTGGATGGCGTTCCCGGAATTTCCGCGCACACGTCGCCACAGGAAATCATCGGTTGTTCCGTTTTGACTTTGCTGCACCTTTCTTGTTATCCTCAAGCAAAACTTGGGAGGGAAGTGAGATGCGGCGATACAGTGCGTTGATCGGCATGGCCATTCTGTTCTGTCTGCTGCCGGCGTTTTCCGGGGACGCGGTCGTCCCGGCGGATGCGGGCGGGAAACTGACCATCCTGTTTACCCATGACCTCCATTCCCATTTTCTTTCCGACCGGGTGCCGAAACCGGGGGGCGGCCACGCCTCGCAGGGCGGCTACGCACGGCTTACGAGCCTGATCGGGCAGGAGCGGGCGAAGGCCCCCGGGCGGAGTCTGCTCGTCGATGCGGGGGATATCGCCATGGGAACCCTCTTCCACACGGAGTTCCGCGAAGAGGCCCTGGAACTGCGCCTCATGGGGGAGATGGGCTACGATGCCGCGACGCTGGGAAACCATGACTACGAATTCCATCCCGCGGGGCTCGCCGCCATGCTCCGGACCGCCCGTTCCCGGGGCGGCCGCCTGCCGGCGCTCGTCGCGTCCAACGTGGTGTTCACCCAAGACGATCCGCGGGACGCCCCGCTCAAGGCCGCCTTTGTGGAGTACCCGGTGACGGAATACGCCGTCCTGGAGAGGAACGGCATCCGGATCGGACTGTTCGGCCTCATGGGGCGCGACGCCGCGGAGGACAGCCCCTTCGCTTCGCCCGTCACCTTTGCCGACATTGGGGAACGAAGCAAGGCTGTCGTGGACCACCTCCGGAACCGGGAAAAGGTCGATCTCGTCGTCTGCCTGTCCCATGCCGGCACGAACCCGGTGAAGTCCCGCTCCGAGGATTAAATCCTGGCCGGGAAGGTCCCCGGGATCGACATCATTATCAGCGGCCACAGCCACACCATCCTGCCCGAGCCCATGATCATCGGGAAGACGATCATCGTTTCGGCGGGGTGTTTCGGGGCGTATCTCGGCGTCCTGGGTCTCGATTTCTTCCGGGAAGCGGGCGCCCGAGTCGCCTCCTATCGTCTGTAGAAGGTGTCTCCCGAGGTTGCGGAGGATCCCCGAATCGCGCGGGAGATCGAGGCGTTCAAAGGGCTCATCGATCAGCGGTATCTGCTTTCGTATGGGAACCGCCATGACCAGGTCGTCACCGAGGCCACCTTCGACCTGCCTTCCCCGGCCTATCGCCAGACGACCCTGATGGAAACGGGGCTGGGGGACCTGGTCACCGACGCCTTCCGGTTTGCCGTCCAGGAGACCGAGGGGAAAAACTATCGATACGTTCACATCGCCGTGACAGCCGACGGCCAGATCCGGGACACCTTCCTGACGGGAGGGATCGTCGTGGCGGATATCTTCAAGGTCCTCTCCCTCGGCTTGGGGCTGGATGACCGCGCTGGGGATCCCCTCTTCACGATCTATATGACCGGGAAGGAGATCCGAAGCATGCTCGAGGTCCAGACCTCGATCGCGCCCATCAAGCACGACGCCCAGTTGCAGGTTTCCGGTGTCCGGTTCACATTCAATCCCCACCGGATCCCCTTCGATCGGGTCGTCTCCGTCGCCGTCCAGGATGAAGACGGCGCCTTCCGGCCCCTCCTGTCCGACAAGATCTACCGCGTCTGCGTCAATGCCTACATGGCCCGGATGCTCAACTTCGTCAGCCGGGTGTCGCACGGCGGCCTGATCAAATTGGCTCCCAAAGACACCGCGGGGAGGCCCGTAACCGACTGGAAGACCGTGCGGGTGGATGTCGATGCCGGCGCCCCGGGGATCCAGGAGTTGAAGGAGTGGGTCGCCCTGACCCGGTACCTGAAGTCCCTTCCCGACCGGAACGGGAACGGCATCCCCGATCTTCCGGAGAACTACCGCAATCCGGATGGGCGCAGCGTCGCCGTGCCCTCCTGGAACCCCGTGAACCTGCTCCGCGGGGCGGGCTGGATCACCTGGTGCGTCCTTATGGCCGCAGCCGTCATCCTGATCGTTCTATCTCTGATGGTATGGTGGATTGTCCGGTGTTTTTCCGTGCGTCGCCGATCCCGGTGAAAAATTTAAGGGGTCAGGCGGATTGCCTGACCCCTTAAATTTATGGGTGAGCCCTGTCGGGATCGAACCGACAACCTACTGATTAAGAGGTATAATCTACCCACCCCTCTTTGTTTGCCTATCTTTGTATATGTTCATATATCTTCACCTTTTTCCAAAGTTAGAGGCATGGCACCTCCCCTATCAAAAATCCGCTGAGGACTACGGGCGTTAGCCCGTAGGTGAAAGCGCTCCTTGCGCGGGAGTCTGAGGGTGCGAAAACCCTCAGATAAAACATAGTAATTTTCCGCTTCAAGTGCCACGGGCGTACGCCCATGGGTATCTACTTTGCTATATCTTAGTACATTTCCATATCTTTGAAAATGGAATTGCATTGGAGGTCAAGCCCTGTAGGAAAAGTGCGTAAGAACCTGAATATGTTTAAAGAATTGTCCTATTAATATTTTACACAAAAAAGTTGACAGTATCGTGAAAATGAAATACGCAGGCTCCGGCAGATGTGGCGGGGGTACCTATCCAACTTCATGAAGGTGAGGTGAAACAATGAAGATAGAACAAATGTTAGCGGATTACATAATCGGTCTCAAATACGAGGAGCTTCCCCTCGGCGTTGTTAATGCCACAAAGGCGCAGATTCTCAATATTCTTTCCGTCGCCATAGGCGGCAGCGGCGCCTCGGGGATGGGAGAACTGGTAGGACTCCTCAAGGATTGGGGTGGCAGACCGGAAAGCACCGTTATTGCTTTCGGAGGCAAGCTTCCCGCTCCCCATGCCGCCCAGGCAAATGCAGCGATGGCCCATGCATGGGATTTCGATGATACCTACAATAAGATCATGCTGCACAGTGCCGTTGTAACGGTCCCGCCGGCTTTGGCCGTTGCGGAGACGAGAAGTGCGGTGAGCGGAAAGGAGTTCATCGCCACTGTTGCTGCGGCCGTGGATTTCGGCTGCCGGATGTGTCTCGTTCTGACGGCTCCTCCAGGCGAAAAGGAGCAATTAGCTTGGCATTATTGGCATTTTACCGCCTTGTTCGGGTATTTTATGTCCGCCGCTGCGGCGGGAAGAGTCTTGGGCTTGAACCAAGAAAAATTGCTGAATGCACTGGGACTTGCGTATCACCAGGCAGCCGGAAACTTGCAGTCCATACGCGAAGGAACGCAGGCGAAGAGGCTCGGACCAGGTTTTTCCTGCAGGGCGGGAGTCGCTTCGGCGCTGATGGCTCAGAGAGGCAATACAGGTCCCAAAAGCTTCATTGAGGGCGAAGTGGGATTTTACGGCCTTTATCATCCCCAGAGCCCTTATTGTGACTTGACAAAATTGACGAATAACCTGGGACGGCAATTCGAAAATGAAGATATCAGCCTTAAACCCTATCCCTGCGGCGTGGTCAATCATACGGCCATTGATGCCGCATTGGCCATTACAAGGAAACATGATGTAACGCCCGATACCGTTGCGGAAATAACGATTTTTACCGGCGAAGGGAGCTATTTCCTGTGTACACCGCTGGACGTGAAGCGTCATCCGAAAAACGCGGTGGGTACGCAATTCAGCATACCTTGGTCTGTGGCTACGGCGGTCGCAAAAAAGAGGGCATCCGTGCGGGATTACACGGATGAAGCCGCGAAAGATCCCTTGGTGCATCAGCTCACCGATAAAATCATCGTTGAACTGGATCCAACGCTTACCGGCGGAAGCATCGAGCCTACCAGAATCAGAATCAAGACCACGGACGGCAAGGAGTTCGTCCATCAGGTAGACATTCCTCTTGGCAGTCCGAAGAATCCTTTCAGCCCGGCCGATGCCAAACGAAAGCTGATGGATTGTAATTCCGTAAACGTGAACCCCATGCCGGAAGAGAAACTGGACCGACTGATCGATACTGTGGGGAGACTTGAAGAGGTCGAGGACATCAATCAGCTTATTCCACTGTTGATTTAAGTTTTGATGAATCAGGGGGGAAATTAGCTTTGATGAGGAGATGGCATGAAGAGTGTGAGTCTGTCTGAATCAATCGGGGAAAAAGGAGGAAGTTATGCGGAACAATGATAAGAAAATGCTTTTTGCATGCCTCGTTTTGGTCATGTTTCTGGGTTTTGCCGCTGCAGGATACGCCGCAGAGAAGGTAACGCCTTCTGTAAAGCTCACATTTTCAACGGAATATAACAAGAACGACATGCGGGGGGAAGTCGGCGCTTACTGGGCCGATTTGGTGGAAAAGAAAACGAACGGTAAAGTGAAGGTTGATTTGCACTATTCCGGAGAAATCATCAGCGGAAAGGATGCCTTCGCGGGCACTGCCAGTGGAGCGATTGACGTCTCTCTCTTGAGCAGCTCTTATTTTACAGGTGATGTGCCTGCCGTGGAGTTATTCATTCTCCCCTTGCCGCCTCCAACAGTCAAGTTAGATGACTTCTCGGATGCATGGAAGGATAATCGAAATTTCTTTACGGCTAAAATAGAAAAAAAGGGTTGCAAACCGCTGCTCGCGTTCCCGATGGGCACATTCACCTTAGTGGTCAGCAGGAAGCCGATTCGGACCGCAGAAGATTTTAAGGGAAAGAAGGTCAGAGTAGCCGGAGGAAAGGTACTGCCGGCTTCGGTGAGGGCGTTTGGCGCGGGGACTGCCACGATCGCTGCTGCCGAGATATATCCGGCCCTGCAGAATGGTACCGTGGATGCGGTCATCACGCTTGACGAAACCTACGTCGCGAATAGCTTTTATGAAGTAGCCCCTTATGTTACCCAGTGTCAATGGTATACCGGAAATTACTTCATCCTGATAAATCCGGCGGTTTTCGCCAAGTTGACTCCGGATTTGCAGAAGATCATCATGGAATGCTCCAAAGAGGCGGAAATATGGGGAGAGAAGCATTCCTATGCTGCAGCCGACATTGCCAGGAACAAAGCCAAAGCAAAATCCAAGGAATACTATGTGCTCCCGGACAAGGAGGCGCAAAGGTGGTCCGAAATGGTTCAGCCCGTTTGGACCACGTGGGCCAAAGATCAGGGTCCTGATGGGCAGATACTCCTGGATATGCTGCTGAAGAAAAAGAATAAACCAAAAAATTGATGTCGGAACCGAAAAAGGTGTCAGGAAACGAACTGCAAGAAGAAGCGAGTCCAAACATTGATCATATCTTTTCATCTGAAAAGGCACCCTCAACTTGATGAAATCATTGCATCCAATTTCCCTCCCCCTTTGACGGGGGAGGGTTAGGGTGGGGGTGGGGATAGGATAGCCAAACAATTTTCATCCCCCTTTGTGACGGCAGGCCGTCATGAGAGTTTCATGGAAAGATTCGCTTCTTTCTTGCAGCCCGGTGAAAAAGACGGTCATGATTCACACTACGCATCATATTGAACAGAAAGGATAATGATCAATATGAAGTCACATACCACCCACGTTGCCATAGTTCCGGGAGGGCCACTGGCAAAAACCCTAAGGGACATAAGCCAAAAACTCTTCTATGGAAGCTGTTTCTGTCAGTTCGCCTTGGTTTTTACCGTCTCTTACGAAGTCGTCTCAAGGGGAATATTCGGTGTCCCGACCATGTGGAGTTTCGATGTCTCAAGTTATCTCATGCTGCTCATCATTTTTCTGGGCGTGGCCTATGTCTTTCAGATAAATCGATATGTGAGAATTGACTTTCTTTACGATTTTCTTCCCATCAAAGGGCGTCGCGTTATCGACTTCATCGAGCCGCTGCTTTCACTCGTCTGGATCGGTATTCTGACATGGCAATCAGGGAAGTTTGCTTTCAGGTCTTTGAGAGAGGGGACCGGGTCGGGCACAGAGTTGGAGCTTCCCGTGGGCTATATACAGATATTTATATTTATTGGAGCCGTCTTACTTCTCCTGCAGGTTCTGCTGTTCATCTGGACCAATATTAGCGCCTTGATGAAAAGCGATGGCAATTCCAATACATCAGGAAAGGAGATATCGTAATATGGAGTGGTATCTTATTACGATTATTATCTTATGCACCCTGATCGGGCTCTTCCTATTGCGCGTGCCGGTCGCCTTTGCGCTCGGATTGGCCGGTGCAGCAGGAATTTGTTTCTTCCTGAAACCGTCTGCCATTTCAGTTGTGGGTAACATCGCCTGGGAAGTCTCGACAAATTTTGTGCTGCTCTGTCTGCCCTTGTTCCTCCTCATGGGAGAGATCATGTTCCGCATGAGGTTGGGAGAGGGACTTTTCAGCTTTCTGCACAAATTGTTCGGGAGTATACCCGCCGGACTGGCTGTCGCCAGCGTCATCGCTTCCGCATTCATGGGCGCGATCACAGGGGTGGCCCTTGCCGTGATTGCCATCGTGGGCACTATGGCGTACCCGGAGATGGAAAAGCGGGGCTACAGCCCCCGCCTGAGCACCGGCATGCTGGCAAGCTCCAGCGGACTCGGGATCCTCATTCCTCCGAGTCTTCCGATGATCCTGTATGGTTTGATCACGGGCGACTCCATCGCTCGGCTTTTTATGGCGGGTGTCGTGCCCGGCATCATGATAACGGTTCTATACTGTATTTATTGCGTTGTTGCTGCCTGGTTGGGCATAGTGAAAGCGCCGGCGGCAGGAAAGGTTTCCAACAGAGAAAAGTTTAAGGCATTCCAGAAAATATGGCCAAGCATTCTTCTCATCTTGGTTGTGTTGGGTGGCATCTACTCCGGCATCATGACACCGACGGAAGCCGCAGCCGTGGGATGTGCCGGGGCTTTGTTCATCGCTTTCTTTATTGGGACGCTGACGTGGGAAAACTTAAAAGTTTCCTTTATCGATGCGACGCGAGCAAGTTGCGCCATTTTGATGATCGTTATAGGAGCAAGGGTCTTCAGCTATCTGGTGAGTGTCGTAGGAATTCCCCAGCATCTCGCCGCGGGACTGGTTTCGTTAAATGCCCCCCCGCCACTCGTAATGCTCATCATCATGGTGATTTTGATCGTGTTGGGAATGCTGATGGATGTAACCCCCATCATTCTGATTACCACACCGATCTTCTTCCCCTTGTTAAAAGCGATGGGATGGGACTCCGTGTGGTTCTGTACAATCGTAATCATCAACATGATGATGGCCGTGGTGACGCCTCCGGTGGGTCTTTGCTTGTTTGTCACCGGAGACATATCGGGTGTGCCTTTACAAACTATTGTCCGAGGGGCAATGCCTTTCCTGGCCATTCTCGTACTGAGCATCATTATTGTTTATATATTTCCTGACATAACACTGTGGCTGCCCAATCACATGATGGGAAGTCGATAATGTTTTTGTAGGGGCCGAACTTATTCTTTTTGTTCGAGGTGAAAAATATTGCCACGAATTGATTCTTTGAGGAGGAGTTTGGGTTATGCAGACGAATAGTCAAAGCATCATGGATCGTCTCAGTTTTTATATTGCCGCCGCGAAGGATCGAATACTGCCCGTCCCTGTTTCGGAAAAAGCAAAACGTCATATCCTGGACACGATTGCAGCCATGGTCTCTGGCTCGCGACTGAAGACGGGTGAACTGGCGATTAAGTTTATCCAGACCCAAGGGGGAACGGCTGAATGTCAGGTTATTGGGTCAAAATTTTTGACAACAGCCATAAATGCCGCCATGGTGAACGGTTTTTCGGCCCATGCAGATGAAACTGACGACTCTCATGCGCCGTCTTTTACCCACCCGGGTTGTGCCATTGTTCCTGCGGCACTTGCGATGGCGGAGCGGGAAAATTCTTCGGGAGAAGCATTTTTGCGTGCAGTAGTCTTGGGGTATGATGTTTCCTCGCGCATCGCCCGCGTGATGAGTCTGGTCCCCTGCCAAATCCAAGGGTTTTCCACGCATGCCATAGGGCCTCTTTTCGGCGCGACGGCGGCCGCGGCCAGCTTGGCGAAACTCAATACGCGGCAGGTTCGCCATGCGCTTGCCTACACAGGTCAACAGGCATCCGGGATCACTTCCTGGCCAAGAGACGAGGAACATATAGAAAAAGCCTTCGTCTTCGCGGGAATGGGCGCTCGAAATGGCGTCACCTCGGTCTTATTCGTTCAGAATGGCTTTACAGGCGAGGATGACATTTTCTCCGGTCCGAATAATTTTCTGGAGTTGTTTTGTCCGGCGAAAAGTGAAATTCCCAAATGGATTGACAATCTCGGCAGTCACTACGAAATCTCCATAGCCAATATAAAGAAATTCTCCGTAGGATCACCGATTCAAGCCGCTGCTGAAGCCATGACTATTTTGGTTGCGAAATATGGGCTTACCGCCGATAAAATCAGGGGAATTGACGTTCACTTGCCGCCCCAATGCGCATTGATTGTGAACAATCGAAGCATGCCGGATGTGAACTGTCAATATATCGTTTCTGTGATCCTTTTGGATGGATCCTTGACTTTCAAAGCATGCGAGTCGTACGAACGCATGTCGGATCCCAAGGTCCGTGAGGTACAATCCCGGGTGAACCTTATCGGCGATTCGAAATTCGCCGACCAGGAACGACAGCGCCCCGGATTGGTGCGGGTTCACTTAACGGATGGACGGACTCTGGAGGAGTTTGTTCCTGCAGTACGAGGCACTTTCGACAATCCGATGACCCGCAGTGAAGTTGAGGCGAAATCCTTAGATCTCCTTCAGGATATCTTGGGATCAGATCGGGCGAAGAAACTCATCGATTCTATCTGGGCCATTGACAGATTGAAATCCGTGCAGGAACTTCGTCATCTCTTGTCCGCATAGCTCCGAAAACTTCAAACGGACCGCAGGCAATACTGGTCAGAAAAAAGATCAGGGGGTCAGGCCTATCGCCTAACCCCCTGATCTTTTTGGCGCGCCCGGCAGGGGTCATTGATAAGAAATTCCTTTTTCGCGGTGGGAGTATACGAAGAAGGATTTTGTGTGTCAATGGAATACTGGCCACAAAATATGGGATGCGTTGCCGATCATTGTGCGAGGGAGGTATAGAAAGTCCGTTCACAGATTTGTCAAGTTCGCCCAACCGGCGGAATCGCAGCCTGCACCTACGAAGAGTGAGTCCCAGATTCAAGGGTAGAATAAAGATTTCTGATTGAAAGAGAGCCGTTCCACAAAAAGATGAAAAGGCTCGGAAATTATATCCGAATAATGAGATCTCTTACCACCCAAGCACCTTAAGAGCGAGGATGCATAAGCTCGGAATAGTCCGGCCGGAGACAAAAGAACCAGATTAGATTGTTTACCTCCCTTCGAAGTATCCCTCAACATGTTGAGGTTCTGCCAAATATTGAGGCCAAACGAATCATTTCATACTTCTATGCCGTTCTCTCCTGTTAATCTAATCCACTGTTATTAAAGGATGAATCCAAACTTCTGATTTTTCTTCGGCTATTGGCAGAGCATTTGCTGTTACATTTTTATGATCCCGATCATCTCACCCCGAAGCGAGGTCTTATCATTGACTTTATGATCACTTCCGGTTGGCATGGTGATGCAATAACCGGCAGTGGGAATGATCAATCAGGAAGGAGGATCAAATGTTGTGGATGATTGCTGTGGTACTGGTAATTTTGTGGCTGTTGGGGTTGGTGAGTGGCTATACGATGGGTTCGTTCATCCACATTCTCTTCATAGCCGCGGTTGCCCTACTGGTGGTCAGTCTCAGTCAGGAGGTTATGATCAACCGGAAGCTGAGACATGTATTGCGCTGTCGCGGCCCAAAACCGGATAGCAAACGGAGGCACGAGCGGTTAACGGACCAGCCGATACCGTCACGGATTATGCCCTGAGATACCGAATGGAGACGACTGTCATTACCACTCACATTGATACCCGGCTGAAAAATCCGATCCCGGATAGCGAATCGAATTACATAGGAAAAACCTCCTGACGGCACCTTAATCATTGTGCTGGTCAGAGTCATTCAGGGACGAAAAATATTGTAGCGATTTGGACCCTTGCCGGAGAAGGTGAGATATTTGGAAAGGAGGGTGGTAAGCAGGCCGAGAAGGATTTTGCCAAAGCTTGCTATACTGTCAGGAGAAAAGGTCTCGCAACCAATCATTTCACCACAAACTTACAGAGAGGAATAACCGCTATGAAAAAGAGAAATATCGTTCTCAGCGAACATCCGAATAGAGAAAAAGGGAATGGGTAGGATGGCAATAAGCGACAACTTCAGCCGAAAGGAGGATGAACATGAATGAAGATATTCTGAAAGGGAAATGGCTGGAGATCAAGGGGAGGGTTAAAGAGAAGTGGGGCAGACTCACTGATAACGATCTT
>PLLC01000095.1 GCA_003141195.1 Syntrophaceae bacterium | reverse complement strand
GCAAAATTAAAATGGAAGATCCGTTTTAAGGCAGGCGAATGCCGCTTTTCTGATCTCTTCTTCAGAATCGGTATAATCGGAGATCGTCATCGCCCTCGTGAATGTCTCAAAATCGCTGAATCTGATCTTTATGGTGATCGTTCTTGCCTTATACTGATGTCCCTGCATATCTTCAACGACATCTTTTGAAAGATCAGCAAGTGTTCTGGCGATCACTTGCCAGTCCCTCACATCTTCCTGAAAAGTGGTTTCACGACTGAATGATTTCGGTTCCCAGTGAGTGACCAGAGGGCTTTCATCCATGCCTCTGGCCGCTTCATAAAGGTATTGACCGTAAGAATTGCCGAAATACTCCAACAGCTTTTCCAGAGGCAATGCGGCCAACTGTCCGATGGTTTCTATGTTGATGCCCTTCAGGTGTTCTTCCATTTTTGGGCCTATGCCGTATAATTTTCTGACGGGCAGCGGCCAGAGCCTCGTTTCAACGTCGGCCTCCATGAGAACGGTGACTCCATCCGGCTTCCGCATGTCTGAGGCAATCTTGGCAAGAAGTTTGTTGCACGCAATGCCAATGGAACAGGTGAGGCCTGTCTTCTCTTTGATCCCGGCCTTAATCCGCCCCGTGATCTCTTCGTTGGTGACCGGTATATCCGTAACGTCCAGATACGCCTCGTCAATGCCGACATCTTCCATAATCGGGCTGACGGTTCGGAGAACTTCTTTGAATTTTACGGAAGCAGATGAATAAGCCTCGTAATCTACGGGAAGGAATACCGCATGAGGACACATCTTATATGCGGTCTTCATGGGCATGGCGGAGTGAACGCCATATTTTCTGGCTTCGTAATTGGCCGTAGAGACAACGCCTCTTTTGGATGGATCTCCCTGACCGCCGATGACAACGGGTTTTCCTTCGAGCTCCGGTCTCCTTTTTTGCTCAACAGCGGCGAAAAAGGCGTCCATGTCGATATGAAGGATTCTCCTTTTCATGGACTGGCTCAATGACGGATCGCTCATTCAGCTCCAACCGGTATTTATTCTTAAAGGAGGTAATTGCAAAAGTACCAATAAATCCCCTCCCCCCTGGCGGGGGAAGGTTAGGGTGGGGGGGAGGTTTCCATGAAATCAGCATGTTGCAGTTTCACCCACCCCCTAACCCCCTCCCGTCAAGGGAGGGGGAACATATTTGGAAGAGTTTTGCAATTACCTCTTTTGTTTGAATATTATGTTCCGGCAGACCGGAAAGTCAAGGAATATCCTTGAGAGGAGCCGTCTCTACGAGATCTCTACAGGAGAAGATCAAGCAAATGGGAACGGGGCGCGTCTTTGGGAAGCGGTAAAACATGGCATAAATCATTCCAAAATCGAACCGATTATATTCGAAATCGGAATGAGTTTACCCGCTATTTACCCGCTAACATTATTTAGATAACTTATTGATATTACAATTACTTAATGGTGGAGGCGGCGGGAGTCGAACCCGCGTCCGGAAATCTTCCGCTGCACTTTCTACGCACGTATCTTCTGTTTTAATTTTCGCTCTTGAAGGCTCCCGGAAGCAGGATCCCTCTTTCGCTATCCTGTTTTATTGCTTTTCGCCCCTCTCCCCCCAGGCGTGAGAGAGCGGTTATCCTGCCAGTATGACGCCCCCAAACCGACCCGACAGGCGAAATCGGGGAGACGTTAGCCGCGACTAAGCGGCTAAAGCGTAATCGTAGTTGTCTGCGATTATATTGTCCTGCCTGTTTAACGAGGCCTGCAGGAACCTCGGTACGCTTATGCAGCTTCACATATCCCCGTCGAAACCGTGACGCCCCCGTGGATGGTGAAACGATGTGAATGAACCGGTTTGCTTCTACCTTTTTTCTCCGTTCAAGTCAAGCGGAGATCTTGGGCCGCATCCCCTTCCCTTTCAAAAATCGCCTAACTTCTCAAACGATTAAAAAATGTTGCTTCCAAGACGCCTTTCCGGTCGTCGGTCACAATACGCCGTCATCCCTCCCGATTCTTCGCCCGCATCCCCCGTTCCATCGCCCGTCGGTCCTCCTTGAGCTTGATGTCCTCCCGCTTGTCGTAGAGCTTCTTCCCCCGGCCGACACCGATCTCCACCTTGACCTTGCCGTTCCGGAAATACATCTTGAGCGGAATCAGAGCGAGACCCCGCTCCTGGGACTTGCCGTAGAGCCGCTTGATTTCCTGCCTGTGCATGAGCAGTTTGCGGACGCGAAGCGGGTTGTGATTTTCCCGGTTGCCGTGTGAATAGGGGCTGATGTGCACCTCATAGAGGAAAAGTTCCCCCTCCTTGATGAGGGCGTAGCTGTCCTTGAGGTTCGCCCGGCCGTCGCGCAGCGCCTTCACCTCCGTCCCGACGAGGGCGATCCCCGCCTCATAGGTCTCGTCGATAAAATAATTGATCCTCGCCCGCTTGTTCTGACAGATGGGCTTTTCCGCTGTTTCCTTCTTTGCCACGGTTTCTCCTGTCCTTCCATTCCCTGCGATCATGCGGCAGGGTTTCCCGGTCCTGCCATCAAGAGGAGGGTTCCTCTTCACACCATCCCTGTGTGTTCCCGGAAAATGATCACTCCCCGCGAAAATCCATGATCAGCGATCGCCGAGCTTCGCCGGGAGATATTCCGTCTTGACATGCCCCATGGCCTTCCAGATGTTGTCCCGGACCCGCGGGTTCTCCTTTTCCAGCTCCTTGAGGAGATCCTTGACGCGGCGCCGCTTCGAAGTCCGGCTTGTCGGACAACCGTTTTCGATGACGGGAAAGCCCCGTTCCTTCGCGTATTTCTTCACCAGCCCCTCCCGGATGTAGGCCAGAGGTCGGATGATATGCAGTTTTCCCCCGAAGATCGACTGATCCGGGACCATCGTGCTGATCTCCCGTCCGTAGAAGAGGTTGATCAGGAGGGTCTCGATGATATCGTCCCGGTGGTGGGCAAAGGCGATCTTGTTGCAGCCCCGCTCCGCCGCGATCTCGAAGATCCGCTTCCGCCGGAGACGGGAACAGAGAAAGCAGGGGTTTTTCCGGTTGTATTCGCTGTGGGAAAGGGGACCGATGTCCGACCTTTCCAAGACGGCATCATAGCCGCCCGCGTTCAGATACCGCGCAATGATCCCGCAGCCGGCGCCGTCCGGGTCGAAGCCATGATCGATGTGGACGGCCACTAGCGAAAACGGCGGGACGTGGACCATCGGGGTGTTGAGCAGATCCAGGAGCGCCATGCTGTCCATCCCGCCGGAGACGCCGACCAGCACCCTGTCGCCCGCAGCAATCATGCCGTAATCCATGACCGCTTTTTCCATCCACTTTTTCAGGTGAAGGAACAACCTCGTTCTTTTCTCTTCCACCGCCATCGTTATCCTGTCCTTAACCGCCGTGGATTCTATCCGACATCGGACGGCATATCAAGAAACTTTCGTACCGGGACGCCGACATTCGCCTTGAAAATCAGTATCAATTGGTATAAAAGAGACTTTCAGCGCCGCCTGTCCTGACCGGCGGCGGCCCCGGGAGATCATCATTCCTGAAAATGATAGCATAAACCCACCCAAAGGAGGTCTTTATGACGGAAATCATCAACATCAACGCCAGAGAGATCCTGGATTCACGCGGCAATCCGACCGTCGAGGCGGAGGTGACCCTGCTGTCGGGGATCACCGGACGGGCTTCCGTGCCTTCGGGCGCCTCGACCGGGGAACATGAAATGCTGGAACTCCGGGACGGGGACAAGAAGCGGTACCTCGGCAAGGGAGTCCTGAAGGCCGTGAGCAACGTCCTTGACAAAATCGCCCCGGAAATCATAGGGATGGACTGTCAGAACCAGCGGGAGATCGACGCCGAGATGATCGCTCTGGACGGCACGGAAAACAAGGGCGCCCTGGGCGCGAACGCCATCCTCAGCGTGTCGCTCGCCTGCGCGAAGGCGGCCGCCGCCGCCCTGGAACTTCCTCTCTACCGGTATATCGGCGGCGTCATCGCCCGCGACATCCCGGTGCCGATGGCCAATATCATCAACGGCGGCCAGCACGCCGACAACAACGTGGACATCCAGGAGTTCATGATCATGCCGGTGGGGGCGACGACATTCCGGGAGGGCCTCCGGATGGCCGCCGAGGTCTTCCACAACCTGAAGACGGTCCTCAAGGCCAAGGGTTACAACACGGCCGTCGGGGATGAAGGGGGCTTTGCGCCCAACCTGAAATCGAACGAGGAGGCGCTCGTCCTGATCACGACCGCCATCGAAAAGGCCGGCTACAAGCCCGGAAAGGACTGCGCCATCGCCCTCGACCCGGCGGCCAGTTCCTTCTACGTCAAGGGTAAGTACATCCTGGCCGCGGAGAAGAAACCCGAACGAACCGCCGGGGAGATGGTCAAATTCTACGCGGATCTCGTGAAAAAATACCCGATCATCTCCATCGAGGACGGCCTCGCCGAAGACGACTGGGAGGGGTGGAAACTCCTGACGGAAACGCTGGGCGGAAAGGTCCAGATCGTCGGCGACGACCTTTTCGTGACGAACCGAAAGCGGCTGGAAAAGGGGATCGCGCTTGGCGTGGCAAACTCCATCCTGATCAAATTGAACCAGATCGGCACCCTCACCGAAACCCTGGAGACGATCCAGTGCGCCCGCGAGGCGGGTTACACGACCGTGATCTCGCACCGGTCCGGGGAGACGGAAGACACCTGCATGGCCGACATCGCCGTCGCCGCGAACTGCGGGCAGATCAAGAGCGGCTCCATGTCCCGGACGGAGCGGCTCGCGAAGTACAACCAGTTGCTCCGGATCGAAGAGGAGCTCGGAGACGCCGCCGTCTATCGGGGGAGATCCGCACTCTACTCCATCCGGGGGAAGAAATAACCCGCCGCCCATTTCCGGCGGCACAGACCTCCGTGGCGTCACCCCGGTTAACAAGGGGTGACGCCACGAAAATCAAGCTTTTCCCGTATAAAGTCGGTCAAACGACCCCGCTTCGAAAAAAATCCCTACAGGAATTTGAACAGCCTGCGGCGGAAGGATTCCATCTGCACCTTGTTTTCCGTGAGGGCGTACCGCCTGGTGAATTTTTTGTCCCCCTTTTCCGGCACTTCCGCCACGGAGATGATGTTCACATCCTGCAGGTAACGGATCGCGCTCTGGTAGTTGGACTGGGACAGCGCCTCCGCCCTGCGGATCTCGCCCTTCCGGTACATCCTCTCCCCGAGACCGCGAATGTTTTTCAGCCAATCCCTTTCCGCCTTCGGCCCTTTCCGGAGATAATAACACCCCCGGACGACCACCCAGTATGATTCCATATAGTTGTGGATGAGTCCCGCAAAGGGAAGGAGGTTGGTCCTCCCGCGGCCTTTCACCTCGACCCATCCCTTCTCTTCCTTGTCGAAACCGGCGATCATCCCCCGGTCTCGGAGGTAGGAGAGGGTCTCCGTAATCTCCTCGAAATCATCCTTCTGATCGTCGAAGATGAATTCGTGCCGGAAGAGTCGTTTGAAAAAGGCGTAATCATCTCGAATCCGGTTGACGGGAACCATATCCTCCGGGCTCGCCAGGACGGAGGTCGCCACAAAGCTTACGGGGAGGAAATAATGGAGGATGTTGTTCTTGTAGTACTCGAGGTTCATCCTCTTGTCATCCTCGAGGGAATAGACGATCTCCTCGACCTCCTCTTCCTCTTCCTCCTCCGCCCCCATGCGGGAAATGAGCCCCGACTGGTCGAAGAGGTTCAACGCCTCGCCGACCGCCTTTTCCCGGTCGGCAAAGGTCATCGCGAAAGAGACCTTCTGTGATGAGAGGTAATCGAAAAACAGGGTCAGAACCTCCCGGAGCTCTCCGAGCGAAATGCCCCGCCGGTCATAGCAGAGGAGCCCCGATGAGGTCAGGGCGAACGGGGTCACCACGGACACCTTGTTGATCGCCCTGACGATCGTGTAACCGATCCGGCGGTAGAGGCTCTGCCGTTCCGCGACCGTCATCTCCTCGATGGGCTTTTCCTGGGCGGCCAGGTAGGATTTGAGAAGGATCGGCTCCCCGACATTCATGTAAACGCGCCCGTATCGTTTCCGAAGCAGTTTACCGCTCCGGATCATGTCGGTCGTCTTCTCCTTCTCCTTGGGAGCGCCGCCCAACTCCTTGAGGTAGGCCTTCTCCTCGATCACCCGGTCATAACCGATATAGACGGGGATCGCCGCCAGATCGTCGCAGGCCTTCTCCTGAAAGGCCTGGAGGATCATGGAGAGGAGCCCGTACTTGGGCATCACCATCTTCCCCGTCCGGCTTCGACCCCCCTCGATGAAGAATTCCAGCGGCAGCCCCTCTTTCAGAAGAACCTTGATGTACCGGGCAAAGACCTCGGCGTAGAGTTCGTTTCCCTTGAAACTCCGCCGCAGAAAGAAGGCCCCCGATTTCCGGAAGATGTAACCCATGGGAAAGAAGGACATGTTGGTCCCGGCCGCCACGAACGGCATCTGGATGTTGTTTTTGTAGAAGCTGTAGGAAAGCAGAAGATAATCGATATGACTCCGATGGCAGGGGATGATGACAAACGGCATCTTCTTGGATACCTGCCGGATCTTTGCGATTCCCTCACCGTCCACGACCACGCCGTCGTAGATGTTGTTCCAGAGCCAGGAGAGAATCTTTGCCCAGATCTCGATGAAGATCTCATTGTAATCGGAGGCGATCTCCTCCAGATATTTTCTCGCCTCCTTCCGGACCGCGGCGAAATCCCTCTTGCCCTTTTTCGCCTTCGACGCCGTCTCTTCCATAAAGGAGACAAGGCCCTTGTCCCGGAGGACCAACCCGATGATCTCTTCCCGGGACTTCAGCAGCGGGCCCACAATCGTCGTCTTCTCCTCATCGATCCGTGCGATCAGGTCCCCGCGGAGCTGCCGGATGATCTCATCACGGGTCAGCAACTCCCCGGCCTTTAAATACTCCTCCAGATTGATCGGCTCGGCGGAGATGACGGAGGCCTTGTTGGAATAGCGGAGAAAGGTGATCACCCGGCGCACCGGATCCGTCGTATCGCTCTGCCCGAAGAAGATGTTGATCAGGCTTTCCTCTTCCCTCTCCCGCCTCCTTCCGTAGGTGATCAATTCGGGGCAGAGGTAGATCGGCACGGCCGAAGATTCCTGTGCATCCAGCAGCTGGGAGAGGGTCTCCTCAACAAAGGGGTTTTCGAAGAGTTCGGACTCCCCGAGATGGAAGATGGAGGTCTTTCCCTCCAGCGTGAGCTGTTTCAGGTGATCCATCCTGGTAGAATGGACGGCGGTTTTCCGTAAGATCCGGTGGAAAAGATGAGAAAGAATCACCCGGAGGGCCATCGGAAACGGCTGCCAGGTGATCATGTTGATGCCGTGGCAATAAACGGGCTGCGGGATACCTTTCCGCATGGAGAGCTCGTGAAGAATCAGGCTGTTGAGCTGGCTTTTGTTCTTCAGGGCATAGACGACGACGCCCTTCTCTGAGAGCGACTTCAGCCCTTCCGCCGTCGGGTCGGAGATCACAACCTTGGAGAACACCTTCCGGACCAGCCAG
Organism: Syntrophaceae bacterium; assembly: GCA_003141195.1. Lineage (GTDB taxonomy): Bacteria > Desulfobacterota > Syntrophia > Syntrophales > UBA5619 > UBA5619. The sequence goes on along the minus strand of PLLC01000095.1, from coordinate 12,423 downwards.
TAGAGGGGGAAATTCTCCTCCCGGTAGAGACTCCCCGAATGGTAGACGCCGATCTCGGTGGTCCATGATCGGATAACCGACAGGATGGACATCCCTCGCTCCGTTCCTCTCTCTTCTGAAAAAGCACGCAGAATCCCCGGGATTCCCCGGGACGCATGAAAATGATTTTCTCCTCTGCTTTATTGACCGTTCGCCAGAAACTCCTCCGGGAAGCGCTTTCGCATGGCCGCCTCGACAAATGCCCGGATTTCCGTGGTAGAAGAAAAGGTCATCACCTTGTTCAGGAGGGTCTTCGATTCTTTCAACGTCGCCCCCCGGATGATCTTCTTCACGCGGGGGATGGCCAGCGGATTCATGCTCAGCTCATCCAGTCCCAGTCCCAGCAGGATCATGGTATAGGCCGGTTCCCCCGCCATCTCCCCGCACATCGCCACCCGGATCCCCGCTCGGTGCCCGATATCCACGACCTGCTTGATCAGGCGCAGGACGGCCGGATGGAGAGGTTCGTAAAGATAGGTGACCCGTTCATTGATGCGGTCAATCGCGAGGACATACTGGATGAGGTCATTCGTTCCGATGCTGAAGAAATCCACTTCCTTGGCCAGCTCCTCGGCGATGATCACGGCGGACGGGACCTCGATCATGATCCCGATTTCGATCTCCGTTCCCAGTTCTGTCCCCCTGGCCAGCAGCTCATTTTTCACGTCGGTAAAGATCCGTTTGGCCGCACGGATCTCCTCGATTCCGGAAATCATCGGGAACATGATCCGGAGCTTTCCCTGGACGCTCGCCCGGAGGATGGCCCGGAGCTGGATCTTGAAGAGCTCCACCTCCTTCAGGCAGAAGCGGATGGCCCTGAGTCCCAACTGCGGGTTCAGTTCGCGGGAAGGCTTCATGTCCGGAAAGAACTTGTCGCCGCCCAGATCGAAGGTGCGGATGGTCGCCCAGGAAAGGCCCTTGACGCCGACGACGGATCGATAGTGGGCAAGGTGATCCTCTTCGTCGGGAAGTCGCTCCCGGTTGATGTAGATGAATTCCGTCCGGTAAAGCCCGATCCCGTCCGCGCCGTGGAGAATCGCGGAGGGGATCTCTTCGATGAATTCGATATTGCCGCCGATCTCCACACGGTAATGGTCCTTCGTAACCGCCGGCAGACCGGCGTAATCCAGCAGATCGTCCTGGGCCTTCTCATATAGCCTCTTCTTCTCTTCGTAGCGCTTGCGGACCTCCGGATCGGGATGGACGATGGCGACGCCGGCGGAACCGTCGATGATGATCTCATCGTTGGTACGGACGGCCCGTGTGATGTTCTCCATACCGACTACGGCGGGGATCGCGATCGACCGGGCTATGATCGCGGTATGGGAGGTTTTCCCGCCGATGTCCGTGGCGAACCCAAGCACCTTGTCGATCTTCAGTTGCGCCGTATCGGCAGGCGAGAGATCGGCCGCGATGATCACGATCCCCTCCCCCAGTTCGATCGCCGCCCGTTCTTTTCCTACGAGATTCGCGAGAATCCGCTGCCCGGCATACTGGATATCGCTGATGCGCCCCCGGAGATAGTCATCCTCCATCCGGTCGAAGATCTCCCGGTATTTGTCCACCGTCATCCTGACGGCCCACTCGGCGTTGACGCACATCTCCCGGATATTCTGAAGGGTGAGATCGATGAATTTCCGATCCCGCATGATCATGATGTGGACATCGATGATATAAAGCGGCTCCATCCCGCCGCCCAGATCGCCGAGTCTGTTCTTTAATTCGAGGAGTTGTTTCTCCGATTCCCGCAGGGCCTTCCGGAAACGCCGAATTTCCCCTGTCACCAGCCCCGGATCGCTCAGCTTGTAAAAGGGAACCTGGGCATCCAGACGATCGAAAAGATAGGCCTTGCCGATGACGATTCCCGGTGAAACGCCGATCCCCTTCATGACAAACGTTTTCTTGAGATCATCATCAGCCATGAAATTCCTTATCCTCTATTCCCGAAGAGCGGACAGCGTTTTCGAACACCCCGCCGTCACGTCTCTCCGAACTTTTCCTCGATCAGACGGGCAAAGGCGGCGATCGCCTCCTCCGCATCGACCCCCTCGACGCGAATGGTCAACCGGCTGCCCTGGGGACAGTAGAGCGTGAGAATCCCCAGAATGCTCCGCCCGTTGACCTCGACACCGTCCTTCTCCAGAGTGATTTCCGCCTGGAAGCGATGGGCCGTCTCGACGATCTTGGCGGCCACCCGCGCATGAATCCCCAACCGGTTCGTGATTTCAAACGTTCTTGCTTCTATCATATCAGAAGGAAATAACCATGCATATGATGGCCATCCCGTACAAAATCTTCACTTGGGAGATCCCTTTGCGAACCCCAAGGAAAGTCAGGATGAGAAAGACCGCCGCCGCCGCCCTCAACGGTATCTCCGGCAGGACGTGCTGGGGAAGGCGGCAGGTCATTTCGACGGCCACGGCCGCCAGGACGCCGATCAGGATCGGCAGCAGCAAACGAACCTTTCCGGCCGTCCCCGGCAGATCCAGCCCCCGGATAAAGTCGATCCCGTTTCTGCGCCGGTGGTAACCTTCGAGAAAACCCATCCCCCGAACCCATAGTTGTGCAGGAGTATAGAGGAGGAGAAACGCGAGCGGCGCCGTAAGGGTCCCCGTGAAAGCGACGATCACGGCTCCGACGGCAGAAAAAGACCGGAGCGCCCCCCAGAAGAAGGAATCGCCGATCGCTGCATACGGTCCCATGAGGACCCTCTTCAGATCCTCCACCGTCTCCGGTACCCCGCCATCTTCTTCGATCCCCGTCACGGAACCGATGACCGGCGAGGCCAGATAGGGATGGGTATTGAACATCTGCAAATGGCTGGAAAGGAACGCCGCAACCCGGACTTGATCCCCCTCTCGGTGACGGATCAGGGGCAGCATTGCAAAGGCGAACCCCAGATTCTGCATCCTCCAGAAGTTGAAGGAGACCTGAATGGTCAGCGAACGAAAGAAAATGCCGAGCAGCGTCGATCCGTTCATCATCAAACCGCCAACCGCGGGAACGCCCCCGCAAACCGGAGGCCAAAGCGGGCTTTGCAGAACCCGCATGAACCTTACGTTGTTGCGCCCATTCCGATACACAACGGCAGATCTTGCCGCCGATAGATGGCATTGCCTAACATGAATGGCTTGTGAAGTCAATTCATTCACCTCCCGGGATCGGCCATTTTTTACGATTCCGCCAAGATAGGATTCAGAGCATTTTTTTCTTGACATCCATTTTGATTTTTGATAGCAACGCTCGCGTCAAACAAAGGGAATAACCGACCCGACTTGGCCATGAAAATGGTTTTGGAAGTGGGTCGGTTTTTTTAGAATTCGACATAACCACAACAGGTGGAAAAAAGAGGAGAGAAACATGATTTGTCAGACGATTAAAAATGGTATCGAATGCGGCTTCATGACGAAGAAAGGCTGCGGATTCAATGGGGGGGCCTGTAATGTTATCATCGACAAGTGCGAGGGTTGCGGCAAGGTGATCGAGTGCCCAACGGGAAAGTACTGCCGCGTTTATCCGGATCCGGCCGGAAAATGGCGGACCGGAAAATGTCCCACAGCCACCCATTTCAAAGTCGAGATCAAAGAAGCGACGCAGAAGGTCAACCCGCTCAAGGCGTCCAAGAGGGCAAATAAAAAATAGCGCCGGTGGTGTGCTTTCCTTTTCGGCAGGCGGGATGTGCAGGCCGGCTCGTAAGGTTCACAACAAAAAGGCCGATTGAAACCAAACGGATTCCATCGGCCTTTTTGTTGGCTCCGTGGGCGGCAATCTAACGGTATGTTGAAAAAGTCTTGCAGGCTGTTCAAAAATGCCCGGATGCAAGGCTCCCGATATCCTGAGCCGTGAGGCGTACTTTTAGGTACGTTGAACGGCGAAGGATGAGGGAAACTTGAGCAGATGGGCGTTTTTCAACAGCCTGCTGACCATCCGGAGGAACGATGACCCTGAGAATCTACAATACCCAGTCGAGAAAGAAAGAGGAATTCCATCCCCTGCAGGAGGGGAAGGTCGGGATCTACGTGTGCGGGATCACGGCGTATGACGTCTGTCACGTGGGACACGCCCGCTCGGCGGTCGTTTTCGATGGGATCACCCGTTATCTCCGTTACCGCGGCTGGGAAGTGACCTATGTGAAGAACTTCACCGATATCGATGACAAGATCATCGACAAGGCCCGCCGCGAGAACGCCGGGATTAACGCGATCGCCGAGCGGTACATCCGGGAACACGACGAGGACATGGGGATGCTCGGCGTTGCCCGTCCCACCTTTACCCCCCGGGCGACGGAGAATATCGACGGGATGATCCGCCTCGTGACCACCCTGCTTGAAAAGGGCTTGGCCTACCCCATGGATGGGGACGTATATTATTCGGTGGAACGATTTCCGGGGTATGGGAAGCTCTCGGGTCGGAACCTGGAGGACATGCTGGCCGGCGCCCGGATCGACGTCAACGAGAAGAAGCGCAACCCCCTCGATTTCGCCCTCTGGAAGGCGAGCCGGGAAGGGGAGCCCTGGTGGGAAAGCCCCTGGGGCCGCGGCCGGCCGGGGTGGCACCTCGAGTGCTCCGTGATGAGCCAGCGCTACCTCGGTGAGACCTTCGACATCCACGGGGGCGGTGAGGACCTGGTCTTTCCGCACCATGAGAACGAGATCGCCCAATCGGAGGGGGCGACCGGCAAGACCCTGGCCCGCTATTGGATCCACAACGGCTTCGTCCGGGTGAACAGCGAGAAGATGTCGAAATCCCTCGGCAACTTCTTTACCATCCGGGACATCCTGCAGCAGTATCATCCCGAGGTCCTGCGGCTTTTCCTGCTCCAGAGCCATTACCGGAGCCCCGTCGATTTTTCCGATGCCGCCCTGAATGAGGCGCGTCAGGGGATGAACCGGTTCTATTCGACGCTGAAGCTGCTCCGGGACATCGCTGCCGGCGGGACGGAGATGGCCCCGGAAACTGCGGAGAAGGACGGGGAGATGAAGGCGCAGCTCCAAAGCCTCCGGGAGCGCTTCTGCGAGGCGATGGATGACGATTTCAACACGGCGCGCGCGATCGGCCACCTCTTTGACGCCGTCCGCCTGGTCAACGCATCGCTGGCGGAGAAGAAGCCGGACGTTTCGCGTAGCGTCTTTGTCCAGGCGGGGAAGACCCTCCTGGAGATCGGTTCCGTGCTGGGTTTTTTCCGGCAGGAATCGGATGACTACCTGCGTCGGGACCGGGAGCGGGAGGCGGGGAAGCGGGGGCTGTCCGTTGCGGAGATCGAGCGCCTGATTGCGGAGCGTCGGGCGGCGCGGGCGGCGAAGACGTGGCAGAGGGCCGATGAGATCCGGAATGGTCTTGCCGCGCAGGGGGTGATCCTCCAGGATGCGCCGGACGCCACGACCTGGACGATCGCGTAGAACCGTTTTTCAAAATCCCACTACAGGGCCATAGGGGGCATGACCAGGGCGTATCCCTCGGCGACAAGCTCCTGCCGCTGGTTCGTCCAGGTGCACTTCATGCGGACCCATCGCCTCTTTTCGATCTTCTCCTCCACCTCCGCCGTGGCCGTGACCGTATCCCCGAAGAAGGTGGGGGCGCGGAAACGGCACAGGATCTCCAGGGCGACCGTCCCGAGCCCCGGGAGCTTCATCCCCAGGACCGGCGCGATCAGGCTTTGCGGCAGCGCGCCGTGGGCGATGCGCGTCTTGAAGGGGGTGAGCTTGGCGAATTCCTCGTTCGTGTGCATGGGGTTGAAATCGCCGGAGATGCCGGCGAAGAGATAAACATCCGTTTCGGTGATCGTCTTGGTGAACGATGCGGACATCCCGACCTCAAGCTGGTCGTATGTGTAACCCAGCTCGATTCCATTGATTTGAGCCATAGGTTCCCTCCTGGTTTGAAGGAGACCGTACCGATTTTTGATTGACTTGTCAATCAATTTGTGGTTCATTGGAAACCACCACGGAAATCAAGAATCGAGAGCTTTGAAAATCTACCCTTGTTGTCATTCCCGCGAAAGCGGGAGTCCAGAAGGTCTTGAAATGAATGGATTCCCGCTTTCGCGGGAATGACGACTTAGACTATATGCGGAGAACTTCAAAGCTCTCGAAGCTTGAATGTTATCGGATTTGCAGAGTTGCTAACGACGCCGGCCATCAGGGCGGGGTGAGGCGTTCTTCCGGACTTTTACGAGGGCATCCATTTGTTAAGAAAGGAAGGGTCGGTATGACGAAGAGGGTTGGCATCGTATCGGTCGCACAGGGCGCGGGCGCCGAATCGAAGGACAATTTCTACGACCAGGCATACCGGATCACGAAGGAGGTGCTGGAGAAGGTCGGGATCACAAGGGATGATCTGGGGACGATCGTCACGGCCTCCTCCGACATCTTCCACGGAGGGATCTCCTGCGCCAATTCCTACTACTGGGAGACGACGGGGGCGTTTCTGAAGAACGCCTCGCGCCAGGACGGGGAGTCCCTGTTTGCATTTTTCTACGCCGTCATGCGGATCCTCTCCGGCCAGTTCGACACGGCGCTGGTCATGGCGCTCTGCAAGGGGTCCGAAAACCCGCCGAACGACACCTGCACGCTGATGTTCGCCGATCCGTTCTATCAGAGGCCCGTCGGCCTCCAGGAGACCCTGGCGGCGGCGCTCCAGATGCGTCTCTACCTGGAGCGTTACGGCATTACGGAGGAGCAGTGCGCCGAGGTTGCCGTGAAGAACCTGGGGAACGCCCTTGGGAATCCCTATGCCCACCGGAAGGGGCGCTACACCGTGGAGGAGATCCTCGGCTCTGAGCGGCTTGCTGATCCCCTGACGGCCCTGCAGGTGGCGCCGAAGTCGGAGGGGATGGTGGCCGTCCTGCTCGCCTCCGAGGAGAAGGCTCGGGCGCTCACGGACAAGCCGGTCTGGTTCAAGGGATACGGCAGCTCGCTCGACCATTTCTATCTCGGCGACCGCGACCTCCTGAAGGGGCCGCTCCGGGACGCGGCCGCGCGCGCCTACCGGATGGCGGGGATCGCCGATCCGCAAAAGGAGATCGACCTGGCGGAGATCACGGAACCCTATGCCTTCCAGGAGCTCCTGTGGTGCGAGGACCTCGGCCTCTGCGGCGAAGGGGAGGGGGGGAAATTGATTGCGAGCGGAAGGACCCGGCGTAACGGCGACCTGCCGGTCAATCCCTCCGGCGGCGTCCTGGCCAACAACCCCTATGTCTCACGCGGCCTGCAGCGCCTTGTGGAGGCGGTTCTGCAGATCCGCGGGGAGGCCGGGGAGCGCCAGGTCCCCAAAGAGGTGAAGACCGCACTGGCCCACGGGACGCACGGTTTCGCCGGACAGTGCCACGCGGTGGCGATCGTCGGCATCGGATAAGCAGGCTGTTGAAAAACGCCCATCTGCTCAAGTTTCCCTCATCCTTCGCCGTTCNNGGATTTCGGGGGCCTTGCATCCGGGCATCCCGTATCCTGTACGGGACAACCTTTTGAACAGTCTGCAAAAGAGACTTTTTCAATATGCTGTAAGGAGGGAGCGATGGGAAGACCGGTTGCGATTATCGGTGTGGGACAGACAAAACACGGCCGGCGGACGGAAATCTCCTATCCGGACCTCGTCCGGGAGGCCGTGGTCCGGGTGTTCGAGGATACGAGACTGACCCCGGCCGACATCGATGGCGTGGTGTCGGGGACGATGCCGTCGATGATGGAGGGGATCGCCCTGACCCATTTCTACTTCGCTGACGCGATGCAGGCGGCGGGGAAGCCCATTTTGAAGACCGAAACGTGCGGCTCGACGGGGATATCGATCGCCCATACGGCCTATTACTGGATCGCCTCGGGGATGGCGGATCTGATCCTCGCGGTCGGCCACGAGAAGATGAATGAGGGCAATTCCCAGGCGACGATGACGACCGTTGTCGAACCCTTTTACCAGCGTTACTTTATCGCCGGGGCTCCCGGAGTCTTTTCCATGCAGTCCCAGATGTGGGCGGCCCGCTACGGGATCCCCGAGGAGAAGATCCGGGATGCGGCGGCCTACATCTCCGTGGCCCATCACGACGACGCCTTCGACAACCCCTATGCCCACGTCAAACTCCGGGTGACGATGGACGACGTCAAAAACTCGCGCCTGATCACCTATCCGGTTCGGCTCCTGGACGTCTGCCCCAATTCCGACGGGGCCTGCGCGGTTATCTTCGCCTCCGCGGAGATGGCGCGGAAGCTGGGCCGGAAGGCGGCCTGGGTGAAGGGGGTCGGCTACCGGGGCGAGGAGTACTTCTTCGGGGATTCGGACAAGGGGGTCTGGCAGAGCGCCGTCCAGGCGGCGAAACAGGCCTATGACCAGGCCGGCATCCGGGACCCGCGCAAGGAGCTCGATGTGGCGGAGGTGTACAACCCCTTCACGTTCCAGGAGATGCTCTTCTACGAATGCTTCGGTTTCTGCGGTCTCGGGGAAGCCCCGGACCTCGTCCTGAAGGGGGTCTTCGCGCGGAACGGGGAGCTCCCCTGCGATCCGTCGGGCGGCACCCTCTGCACAAACCCGATCGGGGCGACGGGGCTCATCCGGACGGCGGAGGCGGCCCTTCAGGTGACGGGGCGCGCCGGCGATCACCAGATCCCGGGGGCGAAGTTGGCGCTCTGCCACGCGATGGGCGGCGTGGATCAGTTCAACGGCGTGATGATCCTTGGGGCGGAGCCGTAGCGATTCCCGGCCGGCAGCGCACGATTAGACCGATACGGACGAGATGAGGGAGGAATAAAAAATGGCGAAGGAATACAAAACCCTGATGACGGAGATCCGGCTGCCCTATGAACTGTCCTACGGCCCCGTCTGGACAAGGTTTTTCGAGGGCATGGCGGAGAAAAAACTCTACGGCACGAAGTGTGAGAAGTGCGGGAGGATTCTCGTCCCGGCCCGGAGTTTCTGCCCGCGCTGCTTCGTGGATACGACCGAATGGGTCGAGGTCGCGCAGCAGGGGACACTGACCGCCTGGAGTTATGTGAATTACCGCTATTTCGGCATGCCGACGGAGCCGCCGTTCATCGGGGCGCTGATCCGTCTCGACGGGACGGACGTCGATTTTCTCCACCTGATGGGCGGAATCGATCTGAACGACTTCGAACAGGTCCGGAAGGTCGTGAAGAACGGGATGAAGGTCCGGGCCGTCTGGAAGGAGGAGCGCCAGGGGCACATCCTTGATATCCGCTACTTCGAACCGATATAGCGGAATCCGACCCGAGACTTATGAAACCCATCTATCTCGATCACAGCGCGACCACGCCTGTCCATCCCGAGGTCCTAACTGCGATGATCTCCTTCTTCGCCAACCACTTCGGCAACCCCTCCAGCATCCACCGCGAGGGACGACTGGCCCGGGAGGCGGTCGAAGGTGCCCGTGCCCGCGTCGCCGCCCTGATCGGGGCGGCGCCCGCCGAGATCGTCTTCACCAGCGGGGGGACGGAGGCCGACAATCTCGCGCTGCTGGGAACGGCCTTCGTCGAAAAACAGGGGCGTAACCAAATCATTACCTCCACGATCGAACACCATGCGGTAGAGAATGCCTGCCGCCATCTCGCAGAGTGCGGATTCGAGGTGACCTTCCTGCCTGTCGACGGCGAAGGCCGGGTAAACCCGGACGACGTCCGCAAGGCGGTCACCGAAAAAACCTTCCTTATCAGTATTATGCATGCAAATAACGAGATCGGGACGATCCAGCCTCTTCGCGAGATCGGCGCGATCGCCCGGGAACGCGGCGTTCTCTTCCACACCGACGCCGTCCAGAGTGTCGGAAAGATTCCCGTCGCGGTTGCGGACCTCGGGGTCGATCTCCTCTCCATCGCCGGCCACAAGATCTCCGGGCCGAAGGGGACGGGCGCCCTCTACGTCCGGAGGGGGACGGAACTCGCGCCAATCACGTTCGGCGGCCATCAGGAGGGGAATCTCCGAAATGGGACGGAAAACGTCCCGGGCATCGTGGGTCTCGGAAAGGCCTGCGAGATCGCCCGTCGTGATCTTGCCTCTCAGATGACCCATCTGCGGACGCTCCGGGAGCTTCTCGAAGAGAGAATCCGGGCGGAGATCCCCGACATCCGTGTTCATGGCCACCCCCTGGAGCGGCTGCCCCAACTGCTCAGCGTTTCCTTCGCCGGGGTATCCGGCGAGGCGCTGGTCCGGGAGCTGGATCTTCGCGGGATCGCCGTCTCCGCCGGCTCGGCCTGCACGGCGGGCTCGACCAAGATTTCTCATGTTCTCGCGGCCCTGGGGATGCCGGAGGCGCTGGCCGTCGGCACCGTGAGATTCAGTCTGGGAAGGGACAATACGGAAGAGGAGATCGGGCGGGCGGTGTCCATCCTGAAGGCGCTGGTCGAAAAGCGGCGGATTCTGGTGGAACTGGAAGGCAGCGTCGGGGGGAGGGGCTGCCGCTGAAATCCATTTCATTCCACATCGTCGAGGGTGATATCATAAAGCGGTTGACCTCTATATGAGCCATTCTTCCAAAATGTTCTTACAGAGTTGTTACGGGTTCAATCCTCTTATTTCTTTCGGCGTTCTGCCGAGGAATTTCGCCTGTACTCCAATTTTATCAATTATTTGGAAAGACAAACCCTTCCCCGCGAAATAACGGGCAGGAACCGTTTCTTTCTACATCCTTTCCGGAGAAACGCAACAAAAACAGGAATGAGACGGAGAGATCGTGACATCGGAAAAGTTTGCAGCTTGTTTTTTTCTGGATTTGGAAGTAGATTCCAAAACACTTGGGTGATGGATAGAACGAGCGGCATCTGCGGAGGACTCCCCCATGAGCCCGGGATTTCCGCTTGGAAACCGGGCGGTTCCCTGAGGGCAGGTCATTCACATGTTTGCGAAGCGAGGTTCTTAAAAAATGAGCGACGAAGACAGGATGAATCGGGAAGTAATCGAACAGTTGAAGGAAATGGGTCAGCAGCTTGCCGCCGCGAAAAATGCGGAATCGGAAACACTCTACCGGCTGCTCCTGAAGACGGCCGAAGCCGTGGTTGTGGCTATTGAAACGAGGGAACTCGGCAAGATGGGTCATCATCAAAGGGTAGCCAATCTTGCACGCGCCATCGGGGCGGAACTGCATCTGACGCGCGAGCAGATCGACGGTATAGGGGTGGCGGCTCTGATTCATGATGTCGGCAAGATATCCGTTCCTGCAGAAATTCTCGGCAAGCCGACGAGACTCACCACGGCAGAAATGGCGCAGGTGAAAACACATGCCGGGTTCGGGTATGACCTCCTGAAGGATCTTATCTTTCCCTGGCCGGTTGCGAGGATCGTGCTGGAGCATCATGAGAGGATGGATGGTTCGGGATACCCGAACGGGTTGACGGGAGAGCGTCTTCTCAAGGAGTCACGCATTCTGGTGGTTGCCGATGTGGTAGATGCGATCTCTTGCCCCCGGTCCTACCGACCGGCCCGGGGCATCGAGGTGGCTTTGTATGACATCAAGGGTTACAGGGGTATCCGCTATGCCCCGGATGTTGTGGATGCCTGTTTGATGCTGTTTAACGAGAAGGGTTATAAGCTGACAGACGATTAACAATGACCTATTGAAATATCGCACCAACCACGAATAACTCTCGCCGGGAGGCATGCCTCTTTTCCATTTTCTGGTCACGACCCAAACACCCCATCCCACGCCTCGGGGGGGGCCGCCGCTGAAATTTTCTGGCCATTCTGCGGCCGATCTGCTATGAACGGCCGTATGAATGCAGAGCGGATCCAGATCCCCACCGAGGCGGAATGCCGGCGGCTGGTCGCCGGGATGGGGATGCTGGAAAACATCGTGGCCCATTCCCGGCAGGTCTGCCGGGTTTCCCTGCTGATTGCCGATCATCTGCAACCGGACGGTCTGAACCGGGAGCTGATCCTGGCGGCGGCGCTCCTCCATGATATCACGAAGACCCGGAGTTTTCAGACCCTGGAGGACCATGCCGAGACGGGGGCGCAACTGCTCGCCGAAATCGGCTACCCGGAGGTGGGCCGCATCGTCGGCCAGCACGTCCGTCTGGACCGCTATTTCTCCTCCAAGAGCCCGACAGAGGAGGAGGTCGTCAACTATGCGGACAAGCGGGTCCTCCATGACCGGATCGTGCCTCTGAGCGAGCGGATGGGGTATATTCTGGAGAAGTACGGCCGGGAGCCGGAGCGGAAAAGGGCGATCCTCCTGCTCTGGGAGAAGACGGAGGCGCTGGAGGCGCGGCTGTTCGCCGGCATTCCCTTCGCGCCGGACGACATCAGCCGTCTTCTCGCTGAGGGTCCCCCCTGAAACCTTCCGGCCCGGGACTCTCCGGAACCGGATTGCCTTTTGTGACCGTGCGCTGCGTCTTCTCCAGCCTCAGGACATGATGGGAGAGCTTTGAATCTCTCCGGGTAATATTC